>CAYLVT010000006.1:0-37995 GCA_964387195.1 uncultured Acholeplasmataceae bacterium | reverse complement strand
AAACAGTTAAAATTACCACTATCAACTGACATATTAATTCCATTTGATAGTGAAGTAAGAACATTTGACCAAGCATTTAGGAGAATAAAGGTAGAAAAGTACTTAGTAACTGATAAAGACCCATGAGGTAGAATCGGTTATAATCCAGTTAAGATGTATTATTATATTAGAGATTTACTTGGAATCATTACATAAATCGCTGATGAAAATAAAGTAGTTTTTTATAAACAATAAGTCGCTCAAATCCTTCATATAAAATAGATACATAAAAAAAAGTAAAATAACTTACTACATTGTATAATTAGAGTAAATAAAGCAACAAAAGTTGTGGTTTACATGGAAGATAAAAGAATCGAGTATAAAAGAGAAATATCTAAAAAAACTAAAGATTTAAAAGCTGAAATAGTTTCTTTTTTAAATAGTGATGGAGGGACTATTTTTTTAGGTGTAGATGATAATGGTAAATTATTAGAGGGCAAGTTTAAATACTATAAAGAATGGGAAGAAACATTATCTAATTGGATGAGTAATGCTTTTGAACCAAATGTTAACCACTTAATAAATATCTATCCAAATGGAAGACCTTTTAGAATAAAAGTTAAAAGTGGAACAGATAAACCATACTTTTTTAAAGATGGTGAAGGTTTTAATTCTAAAGGTATTTATCTAAGAGTAGGCAGTACTAAAAGATTAGCCAGTTTTGAAGAGGTTCAAAGATTAATATATAAATCAAGAGCTCATAAGTTTGAAAGACTAGTATCACTAAATCAAGATTTAACTTTTACCTATGCAACTAATATATTTAAAGAAAAAGGATTAAATTTTGATATATATGGTTTACAACTATACACTCCTAATAAAGAGTTTAATAATGCAGCATTATATTTAAATGATCAAAACCCAACCATTACTAAATTTGCAGTGTTTCAAGGTTTAACAGTAACCACTTTTTTAGATAAAAAAGAATTTAGTGGTTCAATTATAAAACAACTTGATGATGTACTATATTTCGCTAATTTATCTAACAGAAAGAAAGTAGTAATTACTGGTAAACCACAAAGAGATGAATATTTAGATTATCCTAAGAGAGCATTAAGAGAAGCTATAGTTAATTGTTACTGTCATAGAAATTGGACTTTGAGTGGAGATATCAAAATAGAGTTTTATGATGATAGAGTTTTAATTTTTTCTCCAGGAAGTCTTCCTGACGGACTAACTTTAAATAATATAAAAGAAGGTATGTCATCTAAAAGAAATCCTATTATAGTAAATGCTTTAGATAAGGCTGATTATATTGAAAATTATTCTACAGGAGTAAGAAGAATATTTGAAGATTACATCGGTTTTCATAAACAACCATATTTTAGTATTTCGGATAATGGGGTTATAGTTACACTTTACAATAGGAATTACAGCGACATTCAAGAAATAGATGTCGTATATGAGGGTCAAAGTGGTGAAAATGATACTCTAACAATGAAAATTGATACTCAAACAACGCAAAATGATACTCAAAGTGAACGCGTTAAATTTACACCTGTTGAAAGAAGAAAACAAATTTTAGATATAATTATTAAAGAACCAACGATAACTTCTTCACTTCTAGCAGAAAGATTGTCTGTTTCTATAGTTACAATTAAAAGAGATATTGCAAAATTAACAGGAGAAGGACTTATTAAGTACGAAGGAAGTTCGAAATCTGGTAAATGGGTTGTTTTAGAGTAAAAAGCAATCTAAGAAAACATTGAACCGCTCAATAGGGAGTGAACTTAAAAAAGGAAATCCAGAGATTTCCTTTTTTTTATCTATATTTTCTTCTTTTTAAATAGAAAGAGTGAAGCACCAATACCTAGTGTTACAACAACCCCTCCAATTACCCACCATAGATAGCTAGGACTTGAAGATTTAGTAATGATAGAGATGGGTGTTTTAGGTAGTTTACCTTGGTATTTTTCACTGGATTGATTTTCTACCATAATGATAGATTCGTGTGGTTTTAAAGTGACGGGCTCACCCGCTAGATAACGCTCAATCGTATCAAGACCGCTTTGTTTTTGATTTGAAATTAAATCATAACCCTTACTACCTGGTAAAACAACTTTGATTGGGTTTGTGTTTGTGTTATGGATAATGAGTAAGTTATTTTCTCCATGAACTGTATAAACTAACACGTAGTCATATTCTTCATATAAGAATGAAACATTTGATTGAATGGCCTCCTTGGTATTGAGCCTTAATTCAGGATAATGTTTTTTGATGTCTATTAGTCCTTTTATATGGTTATGAACATGTGTGTATTTTTCCTTTTGATCCCATCTGATTTGATTGACAGAATCTGGGGATTCATAACTGTTATGATCAAAGCCATTACCATCTTTTGCTGGTTTACTTCTTAAGATTTCATCGCCCGCATGGATAAAGGAAACGCCTTGGCTTGTGAGAAGTACTGAGTAAGCCTGCATTAGCATTTTATCAATCACATTAAGTTGGTTAGTTGATTCATTGGTTTGATAAAGTTTATCATGGAGGGTGTTATTATCATGTGCAGTAACATAGTTTATGGTTTTACCTGGTTCTGTATGCCATGCTTTTTGGTGTGAAAGAAGGGAGGGGTTAACTTGTTCATGTGATACCCCACCAACAACCCCGTATTTAACTCTATTAATTTTTTGAGCACCATAAACCCCTTGAATAAATCCAGCATCTTCCTTATTAAAGACAGAGCCCTTCATCGCATCTCTAAAATCATCATTAAATGCGCCAACTCCTTGCATCAGATGAAGATTGACTTTACCGGCTTGCATACTTGCACTAAGTGGGCTACTACCACCCATCCAAGGTTCACCATAAACCATAATGGTTGGGTCAATTTCTGTTAAGGCATCATAAACTTGATTCATTGTATCAATATCATGTAGTGCCATTAAATCAAAACGGTATCCAGATATGTTATATTCTTTTGTCCACATTAATAAAGAATCAATCATGAACTTTCTCATCATCGATCGTTCACTTGCGGTTTCATTTCCAGTACCACTACCGTTTGAAAAAGCACCTTGGTCGGTTTTTCTATGATAATAACCAGGAAGAATTAAATTAAAGTTTGAATCTGCACTTAACCCAGTGTGATTATACACGACATCCATATTTAATCGGATGTTATTTTCTGTATACGCCATAACTACTTGTTTTAATTCTTTCACTCGGGTTAAACCATCATAAGGGTTACTTGAGTAACTACCCTCAGGCACATTAAAGTGTAGCGGCATATACCCCCAGTTAAAGGCATTGTATGTTTTATCGTCTAGCTTTGTTTCATCGACAACTCCAAAATCAAAGATTGGAATTAATTGAATATGGGTAATACCTAAGTCTTTAATATGATCAAAGCCGGTTGTTAAGTTTTGATAACTCGTTCCGGTTTCAATCAACCCTAAAAACTTACCTCTATTTTCATCGCTTCCATTCCAAGATTCATGCATCGATAAATCTCTAACGTGCAGTTCATAAATAATAGCGTCTGTGTGGTTGGTTATATTGTTTGCCCTATCATTATACTTAAACCCCTCAGGATTAACCTGACCAAAATCAACCACTAAACCACGTCTACCATTAACGCCACTGCTTACAGCATAAGGATCAACAACCTCATGTGTAACAGAACCATTAGTTACGGAATACGTATAATAGGTGTTATGCAAATTTTCATCAAAAGAAACTTCCCATGTACCCTTTATACCTTTTGTCATGGGATGAGTTGATTTTGGAGTATCTGTTGACCCACCATCTTGAGTGGTTGTACCTGAATCATATAAGTTTAGGGTAACATTCTTTGAAATAGGTGCCCATAAGCGAAACGTAGTCTTATCTTCATGAATGATGACACCTAATTCACCATCATAATAATAAGCTTCATCAAAAGAAGACGAGTCATAAATACCGTCGTATGTAACGGTTAGTGTATTAATAGAGTCATCACTAAATACACCTTCAATCGTATATACTTTACTAAAGTCTATAGTTTCATTTAATGTTATAACATAGCCATTTCCTTTTTCTTCAAAAGCAAATGTAAGTTCAATATCATCTTTTAAAATCTTAACTTTATCTTGAGTAAGTTTTTCCGTGGCACGGAAAAATAATTTAGTGTCTTCTATAAAATAAGCGCTTGTAAATTTAGCCAATTTAGATGGACCATCTGGGTCGGTTAAACTACTACCAATTAAAGGATCGCCTTGAACTAAATAAACGTGTTGAATACCATTTTCTGATTGGTCTTTGATTGAAATAAACCGATCATTATCAATATCTTTTTCACTCCAATCAGGCTTCCTAACAATAAAACCTAACTCGCTTGCATTAGATAGGGCACCTTCAAGTTTAACAACGACCTTTTTACCACCAAAACTATAAGGATCGCTATCCTCTTCAAAAGCATACGAAACCCCACCTTCGCTCGTGGGTTTTGATTGCCATATCCACATATCCCAAGGAGCATAGGTATCATCAAAACGATAGTAATGAAAATGAACCTCTTTTGTATCTAGTGGTGCGGCTTTTATAAACGGTGTTAAAAAAGCGCCCAAAGTGATAAACATTAAAATAAATAATTTCTTTAATGATTTATTTTTCATAACATAAAACCTCCATATTCATAATAATTATAACATGTATTTTCTTTAATAATTACCAAAAGTAAAAACGCTTACAACTGTAATCGGTTACTCAAGTGACAATTAATGAAAAGGCTTGCAAAGCACTACGTGTAAATGATAATATACATATGACAAAACAATTAAGAAGGAGAATGAGAATAAATGAAAAAATTAATTGTTACATTAGCAATTACTGTTATGGGCGCATTTTTACTTGTCGCTTGTGGTGGTAAGAAAAAAATAGAAATTTGGGTAGGTAACGAATCCAAAGAATTCTATGATTCTAAAGTAGAAAGTTTTAAAGAAGCGTACAAAACAAAACATGATAAAGATTTTGCGTATGCAATCGAAATCATTGGTATGGATACGGGTAGTGCAGCAACTACATTTATGGATGATCCAAGTGTTGGTGCCGATTTATTTACAGTCGCTCACGATAACTTAGGTAGACTAATTGCGGGTTCAAGCGCGATTGCACCTGTAGAATCTGAAGCGTTATTAGCACAAATTAATGCAGATAACCCTCAAGCATTTATTGAAGCGGTTAAAGCAAATCACAGTGGTAAAGAATATGTCTTTGGTATTCCTTATGTGGCTCAAGCTTTAGTCTTATATTATGATAAAGATGCCATTACAGAAGAACAAGTCAAATCTTGGGAAGGGATTATGGAAGCTGCAGCAGCTAAAGGTGCAACTACAAAAGCAATGACCCTTACTGGTGATGATGGCTATAATAACTCTTTCTTGTTATTAGCAACAAACGCAGCGACTAAGACAAGTTCATTAAAACTATTCCCTGATGGCGTTGCTGAAGATTCAGTAGCTGATGGTGATGATATGGTTTCTATTATGAACTGGGGTCAAAGATTCTTTAAAAACGATAATGGTGGAATGTTTCCAGCAAGTGATGGTTGGGAAGTCTCATTAAAGAATTGTTCTGCATTATCAGTTATTAGTGGTGCATGGCATTACAATGGTGCAAAAGCAGCACTTGGTAGTAAATTAGGTATTGCATTACTTCCTCAATTTACCATTACTGAAGCCGATGCTTTTGGAACGGTTGAAGCAGACACTGTGTTCCAAAGTGGTACATTTGTCGACACAAAGATGTTTGTGATGAAAAAAGGCATGGGTGCTGATAAACAAGCAGCGGTTGAAGAGATTGCCATGTATTTTTCAAGTAAAGAAATCCAAGAAGAATCTTATAAAGCAGCGAATAACTTACCAGCTTATAAAAACGCAGCAACAGAATTTGCATCAATGAAAGAAGATACACCTGAAGCATTATTAGCAAGAATTCAAATTGGTATGTTTGAGCATGGAATCGCACAACCATTTGGTAAAGATCCTAAATTCAACCCATACTATTACTCTAAAGGTGCTCCAGCATTATTTAAAGACATTTTAACAAACGCTGAAAACAAATACTCTACACCTGCAGAAATTAAAACAGGTTTAGGTGTTATTCAAAACATTTGGAGAACAGGCGAACAATAATTAATAAAAGAAGAATGAAACTAGTTGTATTTTTTGCAACTAGTTTTCCTATAAGGAGATGATTAAATGGAATATCCAAACACAAAGAAAAAGAATTTCTTTCTCCATGTTGGGGATTTCTTCCTAAACATCGGAAAAGGGTTTGTTAATCGATTTGTTAAGTTTGGAACAAGATTCAAAGAAGGATCCTTAGGCACGAAAATGTCTCACTTTATTATGGGTAGTGGCAACTTTTACCATAAACGTATAACGAAGGGCATCATCTATTTACTATTACAAATTGGCTTTATTTTAATTATGGTTTTAAATCCTAAAGTGAATAATACCCCAATAGGCTATAAAGCGATTGTGAACTTCTTTACCTTAGGAACCAATGAAGGTGGTTTATTTACAGGTCCAACCGATAACTCGATGTTAATGTTACTTTTTGGTGTTGTAACCTTTGGGATTATCGGCATCTTTATCTTCACATGGAATTCCAGCATCAAGAGTTCAGCATTAGCGGATCAACTTAAAAAAGAAGGAAAACCATTAAATACATTTAAAGATGACTTGCATTCACTGATTGATGAGAAGTTTCACCTAACGATGTTAACGCCTGCGATATTAGGGGTAATCATGTTTACGATATTACCAACAATCTTTATGATTTTTATCGCATTTACCGATTATGATTCATCTGTTATTGCGGGACAACATTTATTTAACTGGGTAGGCTTTAAAAACTTCACAAATATTTTCACAGGTAAGGGTGAAATTGCGGTTCGGTTTATTCCGGTTTTAACATGGACGCTGATATGGGCATTCTTTGCCACATTTACCAATTACTTTGGTGGTATATTAGTAGCTTTACTTATTAATAATAAACATATTAAGTTTAAAAAGGTATGGCGTACCGTGTTTATGTTAACAATTGCGATTCCTCAGTTTATCTCACTCTTAGCGATTCGCTTATTATTATCAAAATCAGGGCCAATTAATACGATGTTAATTGATTTAGGACTGATTAAAGAAGGTATTGAGTTTTTAGGAAGTGCAACCAATGGTATTGTACCTAAGATAATGATTATATTAATTAATATATGGGTAGGTATCCCATTTACCATGTTAATGACTTCAGGTATTTTAATGAATATTCCCCAAGATTTATATGAAGCAGCCGTCATTGATGGTGCGAACAGAAGACAAGTATTCTTTAAAATTACACTACCTTATGTCATCTTTGTAACAACGCCTTATTTGATCAGTTCATTTGTTGGCAATATTACATCGTTTAATATTATTTTCTTACTAACAGGAGGTGGTCCAGCGGTGCCTGGAGGCTACACAGCTGGAAGAACCGACCTATTAGTAACCTGGCTATATAAATTAACCATTGATGAAGGTAACTATAATTTAGGGGCAGTTATTGGTATATTAACATTCTTAATTACTGCAACAGGTACACTTCTAACGTATAGAAGAAGCCAAGCCTTTAAAGAGGAGGATGCGTTCCAATGATGAATACACAAGCTATAGAACAAAATAAAAAGAAAAGAATGGGTAGTTTAAAAAGAGAAAAGTATTTTACCATCATTTTTGGACACTTATTACTTGTTGTATTAGCGGTGATTTGGTTATACCCAATTTTATGGATCATTCTCCAATCATTTAGGGTAGAATACAATGACCAAAACCAATTGGTTGGGATTGTTGTAAGTCATTATTTTCCTAAAGGGTTAGGGGTTCAAAATTATGTAAACCTATTTAATAACTCAACGTTTGTGTTTGGTAGATGGTGGTTAAACACGTTATTTGTTTCATTTTTTACCTTTATTATATCGACGTTATTTGTTTTATCGGTTGCGTATGTTATGAGTAAGCTAAAGTTTAAATCTAGGAAGGTCTTTTTAAGTACTGCGATTATCTTAGGGTTATTCCCTGGATTTATGTCCATGATTGCGATTTACTATATTTTAAAGGCAATGAGTTTAACAGGCTCACTTCCTGCGTTGATCTTAGTATACTCTGCCGGTGCGGGCTTAGGGTTTTATGTCGGAAAAGGGTTCTTTGATATTATCCCTAATTCATTAATTGAATCCGCCAGATTAGATGGGTGCACCAATGCAGGTATTTTTGCGAAAATCATATTACCGATGAGTAAACCAATCATTATTTATACCGCAATCACAACCTTTATGGGACCATGGATGGACTTCATCTTCGCAAAGACGATTATTGGTGAGAAAAATAGAGCCAACTTAACGGTTGCCTTCGGACTTTATTCAATGATCTATGGAGAGCAATCAGATAGTAATTTATTTACAACATTTGCCGCAGGTAGTGTGTTAGTGGCATTGCCTATTGTGATACTATTTATCTCAATGCAAAAATATTATGTTGAAGGTGTTACGGCAGGTAGTGTTAAGGGATAGTATGAAAAAAGTATTACTGGCACTACTCATCGTTAGCATGTTTTCATTGGTAGGCTGTAAAAGTAGGAAAGAATATATCATCAAAGACTTAGAAAGCAATATCATAGATGATAACTACCGCACATACTATGAAATCTTTGTGGGCGGGTTTAGTGATTCTAATAAAGATGGTATTGGCGATATAAGAGGTATGATTAACAGACTAGATTACTTAAACGATGGAAACCCTAATAGTGGGAAATCCTTAGGCATTTCAGGCATTTGGTTAATGCCTATCATGCCATCAAGTACCTATCATAAATACGATGTTAGAAATTATAAAGATATTGATAAAAGTTATGGTACACTAGATGACTTTAAAGCGTTTTTAGTTGAGACAGAAAAGCGTGGTATTAAGGTGATTATTGACTTAGTTATTAACCACACATCAAACCTACATCCGTGGTTTAAGGCTTTTGTCGAAGCCGTAAAATCAGATGATAAAACAAACCCCTATTATAACTATTACACCTTATATACAAAAGAAGAAGTCCAGTCCATCAATAATAAAGTCTTTTATTCGATTAACGATGAGTATTATTATGAAGGCAACTTCTCATCTACGATGCCTGAGTTAAACTTTGACAATGCACTGGTCAAACAAGAGTTTGTAGACATTATGAAGTTTTGGTTAGATATGGGCGTTGATGGGTTTAGAATTGATGCGGCCAAGTATGTTTACCTACACGAACTTGAGAAAAACATTGAGTTCTTTAATTGGTTTTCAAATGAAGCGAAAAAGTTAAAGGAAGATGTCTATATTGTTGGTGAAGTATGGGATCGTAACGATGTTATATTACCTTATTATGAAGCGATTTCCAACTTTGACTTTGCGATGTCTGATTCCAATGGCATGGTTACATACACGGCAAAAGGTATGGAAAGTGTGAACCGCTATGTTAAGTATTTAGCATCGTATAAAGACCAAGTTAAAGCCATCAGAAGTGATGCGATACTACAACCCTTTATCTCAAACCATGATCAAAATAGAGCGGCCGGTTATTTAAATGTAGATAGTGGTTTAATGTATATTGGTGCAAACTTATACATGCTTACTTATGGCACACCTTTTATTTATTATGGTGAGGAAATTGGGATGAAAGGTATTAGAGGCTCAGAGCCTACCGATGCCAATAGGCGACTTGCGATGTTATGGGGCGATAAAGATAGTGTTACTGATCCGGTTGGGGCAACCCTAACGAAAGACTATCAAACCAATGGTAGCGTTAGAGACCATTTATCCAAAAAAGATTCCCTATACAATCACTATAAAAAATTAATAATGATTCGCAATGCCTATCCCCAAATCGCAAGAGGCGAATATACACCACTTGAGTTTAGTGGGTATCAAAGTTTTGGCGGATTTCTAACAACCTATGACAATAAAACATTAGCGGTATTCCACAACACCATTGATACACCACAAACCATTGATTTAAGCAATTTTACAACCCATAAATTTAAAAATATATTAGCTTATGTTGGTTTAGGTAAGGCTAAATTAATGGATCAAACATTGACACTTGATGGTTATACAAGTGTAGTTATTGAATTATAATAAAAAAATATATATAATACTATAGGAGGAGAAATGAAATGAAAAGATTACAAGTATTATTAGTAGCCGTATTTGCATTATTTGTTTTAGCGGCATGTGGAGGTAGTGATAAAGTATTAGAAAACACTACAAAAGATTATTATGTTACTGGACAATTTAATGGCTGGGGACCTACAGAAGGCGCTCAAATGGAAGCGATTAAATTATCTGACGAAAGAATTGCCTCAATTAAAGGTGAATTAAAAGGTGTACAATCACTATATATCCTTGAAGTCACACTACCAGCTGAAGAAGCTGAGTGGAGTGAAAAATACATGGTTGATGGTACACTAACTGAGTATAATGGAAACTTATCCATTAAAGTTATTCGTACTGAAAAAGACGATGTCGATGTCATGTTATGGATGCCAAGTCCAGAATCAGGTGAAATTATGAATATCACCCCAGATACATTGGTTATACCTATGTATAGAGATGAAGCGGAAGTTCCTGCAGAAAATGATAATTTAGGTCATTGGAACTCAAACCCAGTTGCAAAAGAAGCAGGTAATTATTACGTTATCTTTGCTGAAAAAGGTGCGGGAAGAGAAGCGGTTAGATTCTTAGGTTTAATTAAAAAGCCTTAAACAGGGTATAAAGAAGAACTTTACGTAGGTGAAGTTCTTTTTTTTATGATACCGGTTAATCCATCCATTTCATTGATAAAATAGATAGATTATATTATAATCTAAAGTAGAATAAGAAAACGCTTTTAGGAGGCATATGTATATGAATAAACTAACCACATTATTTGTGTTAATGGTTTTATTATTAACCGCATGCGGTGGAAAAGGTCAAAAAACAACGGTCGAAGTTTTAGAAGGAGAAATAAAAACGGTTGATGTTGCTTACAATTTAGAGTTTGTCGTTTATGAAGTGAGTGAAGTTGGTATCGCTTATCCTTCGGTTGTTGATGAGAAATTCCTTATTAAAGGGATTAAAGAAGGTAATGTTTTAGTTACAGTATTTAAGGATAACACGAAAAAAGATAAACTTGAAATCGAAGTTAAAGTTATTAAAAATCAACAATCAACGGGAGATCAATACAATCTAACGTTTCAAGTCACTGCACCAAGCGAGGTTAGCGAGGTTTATTTAAGTGGTTCTTTTAACGGCTGGAAAGTAAATGATCCATTGTGGAAACTCACAAAAGATGGTACGGTTTTTAAACTAGATAAAACCATCGATGTCATTCCCCCGGTTAGTTTATATTTAACACTTGAATATAAATACATTGCCGATGGTTTTTGGGAAGTGAGTGAGAATAGAAAAACAGAAACCATTATCGCTGGTGAATCAAAAACATTTACGGATACCATCACTGCCATAAGCGATGTAAAAGCGGAAGCCCCTAATACAGAACTTAGAGACTACACGGTAAATACAACCTTTAATGTTACCGCCCCATCTGACGCAACCACAGTTCATGTTACAGGTGCGTTTAATGGTTGGAAAGTAGATGATGCGTATAAACTTGAAAAAGTAGGACCAATATTTACACTCACAAAAGACTTTGAAGTGTTAAATACCACATCAAATACTTATGATTTAGAATATAAATATATTGTTAATGGTTACTGGGAAGAGATGGAAGGTAACCGTCACGCTGAATTAAAAGAACAGGAAGCTAAAACCATCACCGATACCGTTTCTGGTATTGGAAACACCCCAGCTTCAGGGGACACTTTCCCAACGGAAACCTATACACTTAATTTAACCCTCACAACACCAATAGTGCCAAATGATGTCGATATTTATTTACTAGGGAATGTCAATGATTGGGGTAATGGGGAAAATGTTTCAGAGTGGAAACTCACTAAAGTCTCAAATACAGAATATACATTAAATATTACTTTTGAAACTGGTGTCGATACGTTAGAGTTTAAATTTAGTAATTTATATTGGGCTCATGTGGAAAAGCGAGCAGATGGTAGTGAACTGCCTAATCGAACCCTATCTCTTACTAAAGAACCGATGACGATTAGTTTAAGTGTTGCTAGGTGGAATGAGTAATGAAAAAGATAATACTGTTTTTACTTGTTTTGGGATTTGGCTTTATAAGGCCAAATATAAACACAGTAGAAGCCGCTAATCTAGAAGAAATACATCATAATCATGATGTTTACTATCAAATATTTGTTAGAAGTTTTGCTGATTCAAATGGGGATGGCATTGGTGATTTAAATGGTATTACAGAAAGATTAGACTATATCAAATACCTTGGTGCAACCGGCATATGGTTAACACCAATTCATGTTGCAAAAGGGTATCATGGCTATGATATCTTTGACTACTATTCTATTCAAAGAGATTATGGTACACTTCAAGACTTAAAACACTTAATTGATGAGGCAGATAAACGTGGGATTAAAGTAATCTTAGATATGGTGTTTAACCATACGGTTGATAGACATCCTTGGTTCACTACCCGCGAAACAAGACTCAATTATTATGTTTTTGATAACGATGGGAAATACATTGATACATTTGCCTACACAAGAGATCTAAATTTAAGAAACGATGAAGTGGTTAATGAACTGATTAAAGTGATTCACTTTTATCAAGACTTAGGTGTTAAAGGGTTTCGGTTTGATGCGGTGAAACATTATTTTGAAAAACCTAAATACCCAGGCTATTCAACCAATCCGAATCAAGAAGGCGTTGCCTTTATGAAAAAGATTAGAAATGCTGCAAAAGAAAAAGATCCAAATGTTTATTTTGTCAGTGAATATTTCTTAGGCGATTATAAGGGTTATGAGCGTTTTTATGAAGCAAATGATTCGATGTTTAACTTTGATTTATACTATAAACTAACCGAAGAAAACCGTTTAGCGGGGTTGTCATTATATCTTCAACAAATGTATGATTCTTTTAAGGCAATTAACCCTAATTATATCGATGCCCCATTTCTATCCAATCACGATGCCGATAGAATTGCGAGTTTTCATGATGAGGATATGTTAAAAGCCCTATCTTCGATTGTCCTTACACTACCTGGTAATCCGTTTATTTATTATGGTGAAGAAATTGGCATGAAAGGGATTAGAAATAGTAGTGAAACCGCTGTAGGTGTAAGGGGGTATAATTATTATGATCCAGTTAATTATGTTTATACCCAAAATGCGGGTGCGTATGATGAGTTTTTGAGATTACCTTTTATGTGGGATGAAAGTGATCCAAGTTTAACAACCTGGTTTCCAAGTGATTCACCTAGAATTAATGAAATGTTTGAGCGTGTTAATCTCACTTATAAACCACCCATTGATGTATCAAATCAAGCCATTAATCCAAATTCTTTATTTAACCACTACAAAAACCTAATTAAGATTCGAAAAGAAAACCCAGCCTTAATGTATGGTGATGAGTTCAAACACTATCCTATTGATAATGGAAATATCGTTGCCTATGAAAGATCTTACAATCAAAATGGCGTAAGTCAAAGGGTATTAGTCATTATCAATATCAGTAATCAAACGTATAATGTGATTGAAGATACGAGTGATTTATATGGTAGTAAAACCATCAATCCTTATCAAATTTATATTGGAAAGTATTAAAAAAAGTTGACTTTATTGGTCAACTTTTTCTTTGTTTGATCGTAATTTAATAACTAAATAAGTAACACCCACAACAACAATAACGCTTGAAGCAATAAGAACAATCGTTTGAAGGTGATTTGTTTGTTTGGGTGGCTCTTCAATCCCTCGATCAAAGTTCATTCCATACATTAACTCAAAGTTTATTGGTTTTGCATGAGGATCGTATGATACCGTTGGGCTTTGTTCAATGAGTATGATTGTTGAGTGAGGTTGGATGGTTAAGGTGCCACTTGATTTTTCTAACCCATATACGTTTGCTTTAACCCCGTTTGCTAACATATAATAATCTTTATTTAGTGTATATGTTGTGCCTGTGCCACCGGTTTGAATAATGATCATCTCAGGCTCATCAAGATGTCCTTTTATTAAGTAAGTGAAGAAGTCTTCGGCTTGTTGATGAATCGTTAATCGGTGGTCTATCTCTATAGAGTTAGCCATCGTTAAATGATCAAAGGTTCGTCTAATAGCAATCAGTTGTCTATAATAATCAAAGACATTAAAGTGATTTACCTTATTTTCATAGTTAAATTGGTTTACCTCTTCAGGTAGATTATAAGAATTATCGGATAATTTATACGTTTCATGAACACGGTTATCAAAACTATATTTAACCCAATCAGGTACTTTTTTACTTAACATCAGTTCAGTACCACCTTGAATAAAGGGAATACCTTGACTGGTAAAGACTAACCCATTGGCTTGCATTGATAAACGCTCTAATTGCTTATCATCTTTAACACCATAGGTTCTAAAGTATTCGTCTCTTAGGGTTGAGTTATCATGAGCTGAGGTATAGTTTATTAAACGATAAGGTTCGTTATGATAGGCTTGATGATGGTGTGAACTGCCATTATATTTAAGGGAAGCACCGGTTAGAGCGTATTTAACTCTATCGCTGTATTCCCAGTTTTTATCACCATAAGAAAATTGTTTTAAAGGTTCTCTAGAGACGTCATTAAAGGAAGCCACTTCAGTCATTTTAGACATATTGTCTCTAACCGCTTGTTGGTTAAAGGGTAGAGGGCTATCTGCGGCTTTCCACGGTTCACCGTATATTATAATGGTTGGATCAACGCTATTCACGGCCGCTCTAATTTGATTCATCGTCTCTACATCATGAAGGCCCATTAAATCAAAACGAAAGCCAGAAATATTGTATTCTTTTGCCCAAAACAGTATGGAGTCAATCATGAATTTTCTAAACATAAACATTTCGCTTGCGGTTTCATTACCTGTCCCACTACCATTGGAATAGGAACCATCATCGTTTCTTCTATAGAAATAACCGGGTGCCATGATTTGAAAGTGAGACCCTTCGGTTTGATAAGTATGGTTATAAACCACGTCTAGGACCACTCTAATTCCCTTTTCATGAAATGCCATAATAAGTTCTTTAAATTCATTGATTTTAAGTTCACCACTAAAAGGGTTGGTTGAATATGCACCTTCTAGGGCATTAAAGTTTTTAGTCATATAACCCCAGTTATAACCGTTTTGTTTCATATATTCTTCATTATTTATTTTTGTTTCATCGGTAGTATCACTATCCATCACAGGCAGTAGATGAACGGCATTTACACCAAGTTCACTAATGTGATCTAGCCCAGTTTTTACAGTGATACCATCTTTTGTGAAGGTTGTGTTTGAAACGGTTAAGCCGAGGAATGTACCTCTTTTGTCTGATGGGCCATTCCATGTGGCATGCGTGGTTAAATCCTTAATGTGTGTTTCATATAAAATGTAGTCTGTATATTTTTTAATAGTATCTGGTCTTGTATCATAGGTCCATCCTTGAGGGTTTAATCTTGAAAAATCAACAATCATGCCCCTTTCTCCATTTGGACCAACGGACTTAGCATAAGGGTCTACAAAACGCTCTTTTGTGCCGTTTACCGTGCTTTCAAATATATAGAATTTACCATGTAAATCCCCATCAACAGTGGCTTGAAATACCCCTTTTTCACCACGTGTAAGTTTCACAACCTTATAAGCACCAAGCTCAGGAACCTCTTTCCCTTCTTGGTTATAAATTCTATGCGGATTATTATAAAGTAGTAAACTCATCTCCTCCGCATGAGGACTCCACACTTTAAAGGTAGTACTTTCTTTTTTATATAAAGCGCCTAATTCCCCATCATAGTGATAAATACTTTCAAAGAGGGGGTTTTGATATAAGCCTGAAAGAGAAACTTTTGTTTTAGCCTCTCCATCATCAAACGTAACTAAAACGTAATAATGATTGGAGATATCAATTTCTACACTACTTAAATCAATGGTAAAATCTTTGGTTGTTGGGGTTCTTGTTAAAATGGATTCTTCACCGTTAAATACTTCATAACTTAATGGGATTGCGCTTGTTTCCATGCGGATATTTAAATCATTTGTAAAATAAGAATCAAAGATTACGTTTTTAATATGAACATCTTCAAAACGATAATAAAACTCTGGAGAAGCTTGAACAAAATAAACTTCTAATTTACCATCAACGACACCGCCAATGGTGGTGGTTTTACCCGTATCTGGATCAATGACTTCTTGAGGTTTAAAGTCAATAATACGGTCTCCACCGGGTTCTCTAACGACACCATCCCAGCCTTTACCATTTTTAATAATAATACCAGCCTCATCCATATCTTTATACTCAGGAATGGTTATATCAACTTCTAAAGTCAACCAGTTTTCCATTTCTGGATCTTCGTTTGGTGTAAACACATGGTCAAATTTGTATTCTGTTTCTGCAGGTGAATGTTGCCAAATCCAAGCAACGTGTTCTTTACCTACACCGCCATCATATCTATAGTAATGAATAATGAGTTTGGTAGCCTCAGTTGCATGAATTAAACTCATAAAGATGAAACTTGAAACAAACACTAATATTAAAGAAATAATTTTTCTCATGATTACCTCCAACAAACTTTATATATGTGCTATTATTTTATCATAAAAACAATGAAAACGCTTCTACAAAATCACTTTACACCGTTTACATGTTACATAGATGTAACTTAGTAATATTTATAGGGTGTTCCAACTTGTGAGAAAGGGGCTTTTAAGATATAATAAAAGGTGGTGATAAACATATGGATAATAGATCAAATTTTATTAAAACTATAATGATTCAAGATTTAGAATCAAAAAAGCACGACAAAATTATAACAAGGTTCCCACCCGAGCCTAATGGGTATTTACACATTGGTCATGCGAGAGCGGTTATTATCAATTTTGAGCTTGCAAAAACATTTGGCGGTTATACAAACTTACGCTTTGATGATACAAATCCTGACAAAGAGGAACAAAAATTTGTCGATTCAATTATTGAAGATGTGACATGGTTAGGTTATGAACCTAAACAAATCCTTTTCGCAAGCGATTATTTTCAAGAAATGTATGATAGAGCAATTCTTTTAATAAAAAAAGGTCTAGCGTATGTAGATGACCAAACTGCGGATGAGATTTCCTTAACGCGTGGGACTTTAACCTCTCCAGGTGTTGAGTCACCCTATAGAAATAGATCGGTGGATGAAAACTTAGACTTATTTAAAAGAATGAAAAATGGAGAGTTTAGGGAAGGTGAACGCGTCTTAAGAGCGAAAATTGACATGTCAAGTCCTAATATGAACATGAGAGATCCCGTGATTTATCGGATTTCTTATGAAGCACATCATCGAACAAAGACAGATTGGTGTATTTATCCAATGTATGATTACGCACATCCGCTTGAAGATGCTATTGAGGCTGTGACACATTCTCTATGTTCTTTAGAATTTGAAGATCATAGACCATTATATGATTGGGTTGTAGAACATACAGAAATGAAAGACATCCCAAGACAGATTGAATTTGGACGCTTAAACATCGAAAACACGGTAATGTCCAAACGATACTTAAGAGAACTTGTAGAATCCAAAAAGGTGAGTGGATGGGATGACCCTAGAATGCCTACTTTATCTGGATTAAGACGTAGAGGGTATACTAAAGAGGCTATTAAAGAGTTTATTTTAGAAACGGGTTTATCTAGAACAAATAGTACGGTTGCAACGGAAATGTTAGAGTCAATTTTAAGAGATAACCTTCATGATCATACAAAAAAGATGATGGCGGTCATTGATCCTATTAAAGTAACGGTTCGTAATTATCCAGAAGGTCAAGTAGAAGAAATTGATGTTTTAAATGATCCCAATGACGAATCTAAAGGCAAACGAACCATTTATTTCTCTAGACACTTATATATTGATAGAGATGACTTCTTAGAAGAAAAGCCAAATAAACGTTGGAAACGCCTATCAAAAGGTGTGGAAGTTAGACTTTTTCATACATATTTTATTCATTGTCATGAAGTTATCCGCGATAAATCAGGAAAAATTACTGAATTGATAGTTACATATGATGAAGAAACGAAGAGTGGTTCAGGTTTTACAGCTAGAAAACCAAATGGAACGATTCACTTTGTTGAGGCAACCACTGCAATAGAGGCTGACTTTAATCTATTTGGGCCACTCGTATTTGATGGTGAGGGGCCTGTTTTAGACCGTTTTAATGAAAACTCATGGGTAGTTAAACGAGGGTATGTAGAACATGCCATGGGTGATAATAAAAATGCAGTTCAGTTTATGAGGGTTGGTTATTTTATAGAAGATAGTCACGATAACCCTATTAAAACATTCAATAGAATTGTTGAACTTAAGAGTTCATTTAAATAAAAAAAGGGATTTTCCCTTTTTGTTTAGAGGTAAACATGATTGATTTAACAAAATTAAATGCTCAACAAATTAAAGCAGTGACACATAAAGAAGGGCCATGTGCCGTTATTGCGGTTGCAGGATCTGGTAAAACAAGAACATTAACTTACCGAATTGCCTATTTAATAGAACAAGGCGTTTATCCTGAGAGTATAGTCGCAGTAACATTCACTAATAAAGCCGCACGAGAAATGAAACAAAGGGTTATGGAACTTGTGGGTGATAAAGGGTTTATGACACAAGTCTCTACATTTCACTCTTTTTGTGCACGCTTTTTAAGAGATGAAATTACAAAACTAAATAAAAACTTTACCAGAAGGTTTTTAATTATTGATGAAGACGATTCTAAGCAAATCATTAGAGATACGGTTAAAGAACTCAACTATGATGCCAATAAATACAACTCAAATCGTTTAAAAGAAGCTTTTTCACGCTTTAAAAACAATCAATACGATGAGTTAGATAGGGATGATAGAAATATCTTTGATGCATACCAAAAATACTTAATGGAAAATAATTCACTAGACTTTGATGATTTAATTTTATATTCGATTCAATTATTAAAAACCAATAAAGAACTTAGAGATTACTATCATAGAAAATATCACTATATTTTAGTTGATGAATTTCAAGATACCAACCTTTCTCAATACGAACTCATTAAACTACTTACAGGACCAAATAGAAACATCTTTGTAGTAGGAGACCCTGATCAAAGTATTTATTCATTTCGGGGTGCTAATTATGAAAACCAACGTAGATTTAAACTTGAATTTTGTCCAAAAGAAATTATTTTAGATCAAAATTATCGCTCTAAAACAACCATTCTTACCGCATCAAATAACGTAATTAAACATAATACGTCTAGAACCACAGAAAAAGATTTATATAGCGATTTAGGTGAAGGTTCACCTATTACCTATACCACAAGAGAATCAGATAGGGATGAAGCATATTATGTAACAAAGATGATTGAAATGTTTTTCCAACAAGGTTATTCGCCTAATGATATAGCCGTATTATATAGGGTCAATTCAATAAGTAGAGTTTTTGAAGAATCGTTTTTAAGAAATGGAATACCTTATGTTATCTATGGTGGATTATCTTTCTTTCAACGAAAAGAAATTAAGGACATATTAGCCTATATTAGAGTATGTATCAACAAAGAAGATAATATCTCACTTAAACGTATTATTAATACGCCAAGACGTAAAATAGGACAAACAACCATCTCTAAACTAGAAACCTTTGCAAACCTACACAACATGAGTATGTATGATGCGATTGATCACATTAATTTAAGAGGTCAAACGCAAACGCATTTAAAAAACTTTAAAGAGCTAATGGAAATCTTAAAAAGTAAAATATTAGAAGCTAAATTTTTAGAAGACGTCATTGATATAACTAGTACGGTAAGTGGTTATCATGACATGTTGAAATCGGAAGGCAATGAATCAAAAGATAGGCTTGAAAATATTCAAGAACTTAAAGCGGTATTTTATCAAGCCTCTATTGATTATGGTCTTCCCTTACTACAAACCATAGAACGAATCTTAGATGAAATGAGTCTTTATACAAACTTAGATATCGAAACTACGGATACCGTTAAACTCGCAACCGTCCATCAAGTAAAAGGTTTAGAATTTAAAATTGTCTTTATTGTTGCCTTAGAAGAGGGTATCTTTCCCACAGAAAGCGCCTATACCTTAGATGAAATAGAAGAAGAAAGACGCGTCTTTTATGTGGCTTTAACAAGAGCTGAAGAGAGGCTTATTTTATCCAGAAGTAAATCAAGATATCGCTTTGGAGCGACAAAGAATTTTATGCCTTCTAGATTTATAGGAGAAACTGGTATTGAAGATAAAGATGCTAAATTTATTACGCCTTTTAATTTTATGGAGAAAAAAGTTGAACCAACGGGCGAGATCAAACTAAGCGATAAGGTGATACATAAAACATTTGGATTTGGTACGGTTGTCTCTATTTCAGATGAGGATATAACCGTAGCCTTCCCACTGCCTCATGGTATAAAAATCTTTATACCTAATCACCCTTCACTTAAAAAAGTAAATAACTAGATAAAGTGTATATATTACATAGGGTGATAATATGCTTAATCAAAATCAAAGAAAAGCGGTAGTTGCCAACAACCGCTTTATTTTTTTACTAGCGGGTGCTGGAACCGGTAAAACACGTGTCTTAATTGAACGGATTAAAAGACTGTCTAAAGAAGAGGTAGATGTGAGTAAAATGCTTATCATAACATTTACTAGAAAAAGTGCAATAGAACTAAGCGATAGACTACCAAAATCAATAGGAAACCCCTTAATTACAACATTCCATGGGTTTTGTTATAAGGTTTTAATAAAACATATGCCCCTTAATTTAGTCGATGAAAACTTTTTAATTAATGAAGGGTATACTAAAGATGAATTAAGGATGATCGACATCCAAAAAAGAAACCAATATGCTTCTAAACAACTAAAAAAATATAACAAACTTTTGAAAAAACAAAGGTTAGTTGACTTTACAGATTTAGAAAGATTGTTGCTTGAGAAACTAAAGAATAAAACATTTGAAAGCCATTTAAAAAATCAATATAAATATATATTCATTGATGAGTTTCAAGATACTTCAAGTTATCAGTTTTCTTTAGTGAAACACCTTAAATCGGATGATGGTATGATTTTTGCGGTAGGCGATCCTGATCAAAGTATTTATGGGTTTAGGGGGGCTAATAAAAACATTATTCAACAATTTTTAAAACACTTTAAAGCAACCCTCTATACACTGGATTTAAATTATAGGTCTTCAAAAGAGATTGTTGCAATATCAAATCGTTTAATTGTCCATAATACAAATAGATACCCTAAATCATTACATAGTTGTATTAAGGAAAAGGGACAGATTCATATTAGATATTTTAAGGATGCAACAAATAAGGTAGAATACATCTTAAAAGAAATAAGACATCTTTTAACATTAGGCATTAAATATGAAGATATAGCGATTCTTTATAGA
The DNA here is from genome assembly GCA_964387195.1 of uncultured Acholeplasmataceae bacterium. Taxonomy (GTDB): domain Bacteria; phylum Bacillota_I; class Bacilli_A; order Acholeplasmatales; family UBA5453; genus DUQU01. The sequence goes on along the minus strand of CAYLVT010000006.1, from coordinate 16,434 downwards.
AATCACTATGTTTCTAATACCTTAAAACACGCACTCAAAGACTCTTACATTCAAAACATTAACCTACTAACCATCCACCAATCTAAAGGACTTGAGTTTAAGGCGGTTATGATTATTGGACTAAATGAAGGGATTTTACCGATGGAAGATATCGAAGAAGATAGAAGATTAATGTATGTCGCAATGACAAGAGCGAAAAGGCATTTGTATTTGTTAATTGATAAAAGTCAAAAAGTATCTCGGTTTATTAATGAGTGTATTTAAACCAAAAAATTATTTGATGAAAAGAGCCCGTCAAATGATAGAAATACTTACTTTTTAATCTAAACCTTCAAATGTACATCACCACTTCATTATGTTATAATGATTAAAGGTGATAGAGATGAATAATATAGAAAAAAGGATGCGTCATTTAGAAGAAGTTATTAATCAAGCGAACTATGATTATCATACCTTAGATAATCCAACGATATCGGATTATACGTATGATAAATACGTTTTAGAACTTCAAACATTAGAGGCTCAATATCCACAATATAAATCACCAACAAGCCCCACATTTAAAGTCGGTGGGATTGTTTTAGATAAATTTAATAAAGTAACGCATAAAAATGCGATGATGAGTCTATCCAACGCTTTTAGTTATGATGATTTATATGCGTTTGATGAGCGTATAAAAAAAGAAGGCTATGAAGTCACTTATGATGTTGAACTTAAAATCGATGGATTAGCGATTAACTTGACGTATGAATCAGGTATTTTAAGCGTAGCCGCTACAAGAGGTGATGGTATTGTAGGTGAAGATGTAACAGAAAACATTAAAACCATTAAATCTATTCCTCTTAAATTAAAAAAACCTCTTAGCTTAGAAATAAGAGGTGAGGTTTTTATGCCTTACCGCTCATTTAATAAAGTCAATGAAGAAAAACAAGCCCTAGGTGAAGAGGTGTTTAGAAACCCAAGAAATGCAGCCGCTGGTACGATTAGACAATTAGATAGTAAAATTGTTGCCAGTAGAGGACTTGATATGTTTAGCTATACACTAATTGAGCCTGAAGGCTTTAATTTAGAGACTCAAGAAGCGGTATTAAACTTTATTCATGAGTTAGGTTTAAAGGTTAATCCTCATTCAAAAACCGTAAACACAATCGATGAAGTTATCAAAGTGATTGATACGTTTGATAATTTAAGAAAAACACTACCTTATGACACAGATGGTGTTGTCATAAAGGTTAATGAATTAAACTTATACGATGAGATTGGCTATACCGCAAAAGCCCCTAAATGGGCTATTGCCTATAAATTTGCCCCAGAAGAAGTTGAAACGAAACTTCTAGATATTACATTTCAAGTTGGGCGTACAGGTGTTATTACCCCGGTTGCAGAACTTGAAAGTGTCTTAATTAGCGGTTCGGTTGTTTCAAGGGCAACCCTACATAACGAAGACTACATTAAGGGGTTAGATATCCGGATTGGGGATACCATAAAGGTTAGAAAAGCAGGCGAGATTATTCCTGAAGTATTTGGGGTTAATCTAGATAAAAGGGTAAGCAACCTCTCTTTTAAAATGATTTCTAACTGTCCTTCCTGTGGAGAAGTACTAGTTAAAGAAAGTGTGGATTATTTTTGTATAAACCCCTCTTGTAAAGCTCAAATAACAAATAAAATTATTCACTTTGCATCACGGACTGCAATGAATATTGATACATTAGGTGAAAAGGTAGTAAACCAACTGTATGAACATGGTTTATTATTAGATATTAAAGATATCTATTTACTTAAAAACCACGAAGAAACACTTATAAACATTGAAAGAATGGGTAAAAGAAGTGTTGAAAAGCTATTAAACGCAATTGAACAATCTAAGACAAACACACTAGATAAACTCCTCTTTGGATTAGGTATTAGACATGTGGGCGCTAAAGTATCAAAACTCTTATTAGAAGCGTATCCATCATTAGAAAAACTATCAAGCGCAAGTGAAGAAGCGTTACAAAATATTTTTGAAATAGGCCCTGAGATTGCTAAAAATGTAGTCGCGTATTTCAAAAGCGATTATGCAAAAAATATCATTACCTTTTTCCATGAAAATGGCTTAAATATGACCTATCACACCAATTTAGTTGATGAATCATCCCCCCTCTTTAATAAAACAATCGTTTTAACCGGAAAACTTCCGACCTTATCAAGAGATGAGGCAACTACGCTTATGGTTAAGGCTGGAGCGAAAGTGACGGGTAGTGTTTCTAAGAAGACCGATTATGTAGTAGCGGGAAGTGATGCCGGATCAAAACTAACTAAGGCGGTTGAATTAGGGATTAAAGTTTTGAGTGAAGAAGAGTTATTGGAGTTGATAGATCATGAATGAGTTCATTCATATTCGAGGCGCAAGAGAAAATAATTTAAAAAATATCGATATTGATTTACCTAAAAATAAGCTTATTGTCATGACGGGTTTATCTGGTTCAGGTAAATCCAGTTTGGCTTTTGATACACTTTATCAAGAAGGTCAAAGACGTTATGTCGAAAGTTTATCAAGTTACGCAAGACAGTTTTTAGGTAGCTATGAAAAACCGGATGTTGAACGTATTGATGGGTTAAGTCCAAGTATTTCAATAGATCAAAAAACAACGTCTAAAAACCCTAGATCCACTGTCGGTACTACAACGGAAATCTATGATTTTTTAAGATTGTTGTATGCGAAAATAGGTATACCCTATTGTCCAGATACCAATGAGCCACTTTCCAAACAAACCATTGAAGAGATGAGTAACCGTGTACTTGAACTAGAGGAGGGAAGCCGTGTCATTATTATGAGTCCAGTTGTTAGAAGACAAAAGGGGACGCATAAGAAGTTATTAGATAGTTTAAAGAAAGATGGTTTTACGAGGGTTAAAATCAATGGTGAAGTCGATGAATTAGACGCCACCATTGTTTTAGATAAAAATAAACATCATGATATTTCTATCGTTATTGATAGACTTATTATAAAAGAAGGTGTCGAATCTAGATTGTATGATTCATTAGAACTTGCCAGTTCAAAATCTGGTGGGTTTGTCGATGTTGAGGTGAATCAAAAAGAAACCATTCAATTTTCAGAAAACTATGCCTGTGCGAATGGTGATTTTATCATTCCCGATTTAGAACCGCGCTTATTTTCATTTAACTCACCGATTGGTGCGTGTGAAGAATGTAATGGAATCGGTAAAAAGTTAAATGTCAGTGAACATTTATCTATCGACTTTGATAAGTCTTTAAATGAAGGTGGTTTTCTACCATTTAGAAACCAAGAAGAAGAAAACCTACTAGCTCAAGAACTCCAACAAGTTTGTGCGTATCACCAAATTGACATGGATATACCCATTAGTGAAATTCCTAGAGAAAAGTTAGATAAAATTCTTTATGGAACAAATGAAAGTATTCACATTAGAATGGTATCAAGCCGTGGTCGAGTCCATGAAGTTAATAGGCCTTTTGAAGGCTTAATAAGTCAACTTGATAGACGTTATATGGAAACAACGTCAGAGTGGATTAGAGAATGGATTGAATCTTATATGACGGAATCCATTTGCCCTAGATGTCATGGTAAAAGGCTTAATGAAAAAGCATTAAGCGTTAAAGTGGCAGGATTAGATATCAGTGAATTAACTCAAAAATCAATTAAAGACATTTTAAAAACGATAGAACAAGCCAAATTAACACACCTGGAAATGGAAATATCTAAATCAATTCGTAGAGAAATCATACAAAGACTCACATTTTTAAATGATGTTGGATTAGGGTATTTAACCCTTTCAAGAGAAGCACTTACCTTATCTGGTGGAGAAGCACAGCGTATTCGTTTAGCCACCCAAATTGGTTCAGCGTTAAGTGGTGTTTTATATGTTTTAGATGAACCTTCCATAGGGCTTCATCAAAAAGATAACGATAAACTGCTTGCGTCTTTAAAAAAGATGCGTGATCTAGGAAATACACTCATTGTGGTTGAGCATGATGAAGAAACGATGTTGGCTAGTGATTATTTAGTCGATATTGGTCCTGGAGCAGGTGTTCATGGAGGCTATGTTGTTGCAGCAGGGACGGTGGATGAAGTTTTAAAGTCAAAAGACTCGATTACCGCCAAGTATTTACGTGGAGACCTTAAAATAGAAGTACCTAAGAAGAGAAGAAAAGGTAGTAATAAATATTTAAAAGTCTTAAACGCAAGACAAAACAATTTAAAAAACTTAAACGTGACCTTTGAACTTGGAAAAATGATTGCTGTAACAGGTGTTAGTGGTTCTGGTAAATCAAGTTTAGTAAATGAAGTACTATACAAAGGACTTCATCGTATACTTTATCGCAGTAAAGAAGAACCGGGGTTGTTTGATAAGATTGAAGGTAGCGAGCATATTAAGCGTATTATTGACATATCACAATCGCCCATTGGAAGAACCCCAAGAAGTAACCCAGCTACGTATACCGGTGTTTTTGATGATATTAGGGACTTATATGCGCAAACCAATGAATCAAAGGTTAGAGGGTTTACTAAGTCAAGATTTTCCTTTAATGTGAAGGGGGGAAGGTGTGAGTCTTGTCGTGGCGATGGTGTGATGAGAATCAGCATGCACTTCTTACCAGATGTTTATGTTAAATGTGATGTTTGTAACGGGAAACGTTATAACAGAGAGACATTGCAAGTCAAATATAAAGGTAAAACCATTAGTGATATCCTAAAGATGACCGTTGAAGATGCACTTGTGTTTTTTGATAACATCCCTAAAATTCAAAATAAATTACAGACACTTTATGATGTTGGTCTTGGTTATATTGAACTGGGGCAATCCGCAACGACACTATCTGGAGGGGAAGCTCAAAGGGTGAAACTCGCAAGTGAACTTTATAAGCGTATTACAACAGAGACTCTATTTATTTTAGATGAGCCTACTACAGGCCTTCATACAGACGATGTAAAAAGATTAATTAATGTCCTACAACGTATCGTTGATGAAGGGGCGAGTGTCATTATTATTGAACATAACCTAGATGTCATTAAATCATGCGACTATGTGATTGATTTAGGCCCATCTGGGGGCGATGAAGGTGGTTATATTTTAGCGATGGGTACACCAGAAGATATTGCAAAAAATAAAAAATCAGCTACAGGTGAATATTTAAAGAAGGTATTATGAAAAAAGATAAACATAATTTAACAGAAGAAGAGAAAAAAGCATTAGAAGAACTAAAGAAAGCTTTAGAAAATGACCCAGAAATCATTAAACAAAGACGCTTAGCGCTTATGTTTTCTTATGGTTTACACCCTAACTTTTTCATCCATGTTTTATTAATGCTTTTTGTGAATATTATTGTTATGTCTTCAATACTAGGGATACCAAACTTTGGAGTTGTAAATGATCCTTGGTTGTACTTGCTTTGTGCGGTTTTGTTTACATTCCTTGAGTTATCTATTAAAATGTTAATAACAAGATTATTACAAGCAAGACAATTATACTCAGTGGGCATTGTAGATGTGTTATTGATTCCACTATTTTATCTGAGTTTTGTCTATCCTAAGGCAATATTGTTTGACCATGTTTGGAAAATCATCATATTTGTAGTTTTATTTTATAGTGTTAAATTCATTATCACATATTATATAAAGAAGTATGTATATAGGAGGCGGGTTCGATGAAAAAAGGCATAAAAGTAGTTCAGTTAGCTCAAGATAATCACTTAGAAATCTTGGCAGGTAAAAAAGGGTTAGAAACATTTATTAGCGAACAAATGATCTCAAGACCGGGTATTGAACTTGCGGGATTCATGGATTTCTTTGATAAAAACAGAGTAATCTTAATGGGCTCTAAAGAAACGTCTTTTCTTGACTTATTTACAGAAGAAGAACAAGAAACAAGGCTAAGAAATATCTTTAAACAAAACCCTCCAGCGATGATTTTTTCTACAAACGTTTTGGTTAAAGATGTTTATAAAAAACTCGGTGATGAGTATGGTATTCCAATCTTAAAAAGCAATTTAAGGACCACCGCACTAAACTCCAAATTATACGGCTATCTCCAAGATCATTTAGCCATTAGACAAACGGTCCATGGTGTTTTATTAGATATCAATGGAATGGGCACTTTAATTATTGGTAAAAGTGGGATTGGTAAAAGTGAAACCGCACTTGAACTAGTAAAAAGAGGGCATATGTTAATTAGTGATGATCGTGTTGATGTCTTTCAAAAAGATGTGGGTACTTTAATCGGAGAAGCCCCACAAATTTTAGAAAGATATTTAGAAGTAAGAGGCATTGGAATTATAGATATTATTTCAATGTATGGGGTTGGATCTTACCGGGATTCTAAAAAGATTAGGTTGGTTGTTGAACTTGAAAGATGGGAACAAGGACGTCATTATGACCGGTTAGGTTTAGAAAGTAATATGATTAAGTATTTTGATACCGAAATCCCTAAAGTAACGATTCCTGTTTTACCGGGAAGAAACGTAGCTTTACTTGTTGAATCGGCTGCGATGAATGAAAAGTTAAAGTACTTAGGTTATCATGCCGCATTCAACTTAACAAGAGATATTATGAGGAGCATCAATGAAAATGAAAAAAAATCAAAGTGAAAACAAACTACTAAACCACTTCAACCTGTTTAAAACACCCTATATAATTGCTCTATCGTTTTTAGCGTGGTTTATTCTATTATTGCTATTGGCCACCGTAGGTCAAACACCACCCTATAAACCAATGGCTATTGAAATAGGGTCTTTTGCGGTAGCTTGGTATGCCATCTTTATTATGACTGGGATTGTCTTTGCCTTAATACTAGCGATAAGAGAAGCACAATTTATAAATATTAATAAATCCCATTTAATTGATGGCACCATGTATGCGGTTGTTTTATCAATTATTGGAGCTAGACTTTATTATGTTATTTTTGATCCTAATAAAGGAAACTATAAAACGATTATTGATGTCTTTAATATTCCTGCGGGCGGTTTAGCGATTCATGGGGCAGTGATTACGGCGATTGTGTTTGTAATTATTTATGCACGCATTAAGAAAATGAATGTTTTTGCCCTTAGTGATTTATTAGCACCTGGCTTTTTAATGGGACAAATTGTTGGTAGATGGGGCAACTTTATGAATCAAGAAGCTCATGGAGGACCAATTAAAGAAGGCACGTATAATGTGTTGAAAAATATCATTCCTAACTTCATTTTAGAAAACATGAATATCGATGGTGTTTATTATCATCCAACATTTTTATATGAAGGGTTATGGAATTTATTGGGCTTTATTATTATCTTAATCGTTAGAAGAAAGAGATTATTAAAATTAGGTGATTTAATCGGATATTACTTAATATGGTATGGTTTAGGTAGAGGGTTATTAATAGAACCATTTAGGACGGATCCTTTATATATTGGACCATGGCGTGTAAACATTGTGTTTTCAATCGGCTTGTTTGCGTTAGGTGGTATTAGTTATTTAATCGTTAAAAATATTTTAAAGAGAGACCTACCTTATTATCTTGATGTGGTTAATGAAAATAAAGCAAAACTAGAAAATGAAACTTGATACGATTTTATTTGATTTAGATGGTACATTAATTGATTCTAATCAACTGATTATAGACTCATTTAAATACGTCTTTGATCATGAATTACCTCATATCAAATTAACAAACGAAGAGTATAGATCATTTATTGGTCCAACACTATGGGCATCGTTTTCTAAGTATGAAAAAGATAAGGATAAAGTCGAAGAACTTGTCCTATCTTATAGAAAACATAACCTGGCTCATCATGATAATGTATTAGCCTTTGATGGCGCGTTATCCCTTTTAAAAGAATTGAAACAAAGAGGCTATAAAATCGGTGTTGTATCTTCAAAAATGAGATATTTAGTATTAAGAGGTTTAAAAATCACAAGTCTGATGCCCTATGTTGATGTGGTTGTGGGGATGGATGAGGTTAAAAATCATAAACCACACCCAGAGTCTTTATTACTAGCGATGCAAAAACTAAAGGCAAAACAGGCGATGTATGTTGGTGATCATCCCAACGATATACAGGCAGGTAAACGTGCAGGGATATATACGTGCGCTGTATCGTATAGTTGGCATGAAACTATAATGAATGAAAAACCAGATATCGTAATTGACAATTTATTACAATTATTGGAGGAAATATAAAATGTATGACATTATCGTTGTTGGCGCGGGGCCAGCAGGTATTACGGCAGGGATATATGCCAAACGAGCGAACTTAAAAGTAGCCGTTATCGAAAAAAGTGCACCTGGTGGACAAATGGTTCAAACCGGTGAAATAGAAAACTATACAGGGTTTCAAAAAATGGCGGGTGCAGACTTAGCACTTGAAATGTTTAACCATGGTTTATCACTAGGTGTTGAATATATTTTTGATACAGTAAAAAGTATTCGTGATGGACACGTAAAGGAAGTTATTCTATCAAATCAAACCTTAAAAACCAAAGTCGTTATTATTGCAACCGGCGCTGAACCAAGACGCTTAGGTTTACCAAATGAAGACAGGCTTGCAAGTCGTGGTATTAGTTGGTGTGCGATTTGTGATGGACCGATTTACAAAGGTAAAGACGTCATCGTCATTGGTGGCGGTAATAGTGCTGTAGAAGAGGGTTCTTATTTAGCAACACTGGCAAACAGTGTTGTCGTTGTTCAAAACCTAGCACACTTTACCGCGGATAAAAAAGCAATTGAAGTCTTAGAAAAACACCACAACGTTAAAACACACTTTAACAGTGTTGTAACTGAGTTTTTGGTAAATGAAGACGGTTCACTAAAGGGTGTTAAAATACGTACTAATAATAAAGAAGAACAGACCATTTTAGCCGATGGTGTCTTTGAATACGTGGGTTTAAAACCTACCACTGAAGGGTTTGAACATTTAGGCATTTTAGGTGAGAATAAATGTATTATCACCAATGAAAAAATGGAAACCAACAAACCAGGTATCTATGCGGTTGGTGATGTTAGAGATAAACAAATCAGACAAGTCGTTACCGCAACAAGCGATGGCGCTATTGCGGTACAAAACGCACTTAAATATATAGAAACGTGGGATTAAAATGACCTTTACTAGAAGTGTAAAAGAAGAGTTAACCAGATTAAAATTAACCAATAAAGAAAACTTAGCTGAGGTTTCGGCTCTTTTACACATCAATGGCGTAAAAAATGAACACATCATCTTTTCTAGTAAAAACCTCCCGACCATAAGACGCTTTTATTCATTGATGAAAGAGTTATATGATGCGGATATGGACATCATTACTAAAGATGATCCAAGAATCGCAAGTAAAGGTTATATGGTTATTATTAAGTCTAAGATTGATGCGATAGATTCTGAACATGGGTTTGAAGAAGAAACGTTTGTTCATGATTTAATCACTCAAACAAACGATGAAAAGAGAGCGTATTTAAGAGGCGCTTTTCTTGCGGGAGGATCGATAAATGATCCGATTACTTCAAATTATCACTTAGAAATATTTACCACGAGTAAACAAGAAAGTATCTTTGTTCAACGGTTAATGAATCACTTTGAATTAAACGCTAAAATTACCACAAGAAGAGATGGGTTAATTATTTATTTAAAAGAAGCAGAAGCGATTAGTGAATTTTTAAAGTTAGTTAGTGCATTTAGTGGTGTATTTACTTTTGAAGAATTAAGAATTCAAAGAGACTTTAATAACAATATTAACCGGATCATTAACTGTGAAATTGCCAATGAAAAGAAAACCCTTGATGCCGCTAATGAACAACTCCTTCATATTCGTTTTATAAAACAATATATCGATGTAGATCAAATCGATCCTAAAATTAAAGAAATTATGGACCTACGTGAAGAAAACGTAGACGCTTCTTTATTAGAGTTATCACACGCTTATGAACATAAGTATGGTGAAAAGATTTCTAAAAGCGGGATTAATCATCGTTTAACCAAGATTAGACAACTTAAAGATGAACTCCTTAAATCGTTAAAAGAGAGACAAGCATTAGATGGTGTTGAGAATTCTAATTAAATTATGTATAATAGTAGAGTTGAGGTATAAAAGATGAATAAAAGAAACACAAATACAAAGAAATCTAATAGCAATCTAGTCTTTGGTATTATAAATGTAGGTATTATTTTAGGCTTAGCGGTTTTAGTGGTCGTGTTGATTGTTTTAAGTATGAAAAAACCAACACAAGACGATAAACCAATTAAACGTTTTGAGGATTTAACACACATTAGCTTAGAACAATACGAAGCCATTTTAAGTGGAGAAACCGCATTAGCTCCAGAAGACTATGAACATTCGAATACGTATATCTTTATCTACAATCCAAACTATGATAGCTGTACATTATGTAAAGCATTAAACGATGATATTATAGAAAAAGGTAAAAAAGAAGATAGAACTTATAACTTTTATGTTATGGATATTACGTCTAAAGACAACGAGGGTATGAAAGAAAAACTCGAGTCTAACCATTTACCAAATACACCCGTATTACTACATTTATATGGCAGTGAACTATTAGAAACAAGCATTGATGAATTATCAATTAAAAGCGCATTAACAAAATTTTAAAGGGTCCCTAAAGGACCTTTTAATGTGATTAGGAGGAATGAATTATGGATCAAAACTTACTCAATGAAATCAGTCAAGCATTAGGTATTAAAATTCAACAAATTGAATCAGTCTTAACGCTTCTAGAAGAAGGAAACACGATTCCTTTTATTGCGAGGTATCGTAAAGAAGCCACAGGCGGCCTAGATGAGGAACAAATTAATGAAATTCATAAAGAATGGAGTTATGGGGTTAATTTAAAAAAGAGAAAAGAAGATGTCATTCGTTTAATTGAAGAAAAAGAAATGATGACACCAGAATTACTTGAAGAAATTAACAAGGCAACGAAACTGGTTGAAGTCGAAGACTTATACCGGCCATTTAAAGAAAAGAAAAAGACAAAAGCAACCGAAGCGATTGCGCTTGGTTTAGAACCACTCGCAAAATGGATGTTAACGTTTCCTAATGAGGGGTCTTTAGAAGAAGAAGCATCTAAGTACATTACAGATAAAGTACTAACAACAAAAGACGCCATTACGGGCGCTAAGTTTATTATTGCGGAAATGGTTAGTGATGATGCAAATCACCGTAAAGCTTTAAGAAAAGAAATGGAATTAGAAGGTGTTATTTCATCTAAGGCCAGAAAAGATGCTAAAAAATTGGATGAAAAAGGCTTATATGATCAATATTATGACCATCAAGAACCAGTAAAAGACGCACCATCTCATCGTGTACTTGCGATGAATAGAGCGGAAAACTTAAAAGTGATTAATGTTTCTATTGAAGCGGATAGAGAAAAAATTCAAAGCTACTTAGAAACCAAAGTTATTGGTAAAGAAGTATCCTTTGTCAATCAAGAAATTAAGGACGCCATTAGTGATTCAATTAAACGATTAATCTATCCATCATTGGAACGTGAAATTCGTGCAATGATGACTGAAAAGGCAGAAGATGAAGCGATTGAATTATTCTCTATTAACTTAAGAAACTTACTACTACAACCCCCAATTAAAGATCAAATCGTTCTTGGTGTAGACCCAGCGTTCAGAACGGGTTGTAAGTTAACAGTTGTGAATGAACTTGGTACTGTGTTAGCTAAAGATGTGATTTATCCACATGAGAAGTTTATTGGTGAAAAAGGCTATGAAGCGCGATTACCCGAAAGTGAAAAGAAGGTTGTTAACCTCATTAAAAAGCACAATGTGAATATTGTTGCAATTGGTAATGGAACAGCTTCAAGAGAAACCGAAAGTTTTATTAGTAACACACTAAAGAAGTTTGAATTATCTACGAAATACGTTATTGTCAATGAATCGGGTGCGAGTGTTTATTCGGCATCTGAAGAAGCGAGAAAAGAGTTTCCTGATTTTGAAGTTGAAGAGCGTAGTGCGGTATCCATCGCAAGACGTCTTCAAGACCCACTATCAGAGCTTGTTAAAATTGATCCTAAGTCCATTGGTGTAGGTCAATACCAGCACGATGTATCGCAAAAGAAACTCTCAGAAACCCTAGATTTTGTAGTGAGTAATGCGGTAAACCAAGTTGGGGTAAACGTTAATACTGCCAGTGGTTCTTTATTAAACTATGTTTCAGGTTTAGACTCAAGAATATCTACAAACATCGTAGAATATAGAGATAAAAACGGGGCATTTAAATCAAGAAAAGATTTACTAAAAGTACCTAGATTAGGTGAGAAAACCTTTGAACAAGCCGCAGGATTTTTACGTATTGTTGATGGTGATGAGGGTCTTGATATGACTTCCATTCACCCAGAGAGTTATGAGCTGGCTAAAAAGATTATGGCACTTCATAACATTACACCTGATATGTTTGGTCAACCACAAATGAAGTTGTTGGTTGAGTTTATGGATCGAAGAAAATTAAGAAAAGAACTAGACATTGATAACTATACACTAGAAGATATTCTAGATGCGTTTGTTCAACCACTTAGAGACCTAAGAGATGAGTTTCAAGCACCTATTTTAAGAAGTGATGTCTTAAACTTAGAAGACTTAACACCTGGGATGCAATTAGAAGGTACAGTACGAAATGTCGTTGCCTTTGGTGCCTTTGTAGATTGTGGGTTAAAAGAAGATGGTTTAGTTCATATTTCTAAAATGTCAACACGCTTTGTAAAAGACCCTAATGATATTGTATCTGTAGGAGATATTATTAAAGTGTGGGTATTAAGTGTGGATGAGAAAAAAGGTAAAGTTTCCTTATCAATGATTCCGCCTAAATAAAAAGAATTAGCTTTATTTCAAATATGAAATAAGGCCTTTTTATTTATAAAGATTAAGTTTTTATAGAAAAAAGGTAAAGAATCATGTAAAATATAAAAGGGTGATAGGATGTTATATTTAGGTGTTGATGGCGGTGGGACTAAAACAAAGGTCATCGTCATAAATGAAGAAAAAGAAGTGCTTTATGAAGGTATTGGTGGTCCTTCATCGATTGATACAGTAAGTATAGAACAAACCATCTCATCTATTAATGAAGCATTAAATACATTTTCTAAAACAAATAAACAATCATTTAAAAGTGTGTTTTTAGGTTTAGGTGGGATTGCCACACAAAAAGATATCGATTTGGTTGAAAAAGCCGCCAAAGCGATATTCTTTGTTGATGAAAGCACTAAAATTACCGCAAGAAACGATACCCTAAACGCTTTAGCAAGCGGAAATCATTACGATGATGGCATTGTGTTAATTTGTGGAACAGGTATGAATTGTTATGGCAATAAAGATGGTATAACCCATAAAAGTGGTGGTTGGGGCTATAAAAGTGGCGATCAAGGATCTGGTTATTATTTAGGCATTGAAGCGATTAAATACATGATTAAAGGCTATGATGGCAGAATTGAAAAAAGCCCATTTTTAGAAACTATTTTTAATGAGTTAAAGGTCGAAGATATCATAAATATTCCACATATTCTAGATCAACTTAACCGAACACAAATTGCTTCTCTTGCCCCTATTGTTAGAGAGTTTGCGACAAAGGGAGACACTTATGCGCTTGATATTTTAGCACGTGGAGCTAAAGAATTAGCACTGTGTGTTGAAGCGGTTTATAAAAGAGTAAACAGCCTTAATTTGGTTGTTGTTGGTAGTTTAGGAAATATCGGAATCTATAAAGATATGATTCATAATGAAATAAAAAAGATTAATCCTTCGTTTAAAATACAATCACCAACCCTAGATCCTGCTTTAGCATCGGCTCACTTAGCTTATAAGTATCAAGTTTAGTAATCGAATAATAAAGACTTTTATTGTTGACTTGTTTCTCTAAATAAGTTATCATATAAGAGCGCTTTGGAGTAGTACTCAAGAGGCTGAAGAGGTGCCCCTGCTAAGGGTATAGGTCGGTTAACCCCGGCGCGAGGGTTCAAATCCCTCCTACTCCGCCATTTAAATGATGAAGCATAAATGATGCTTTCATATAGAAGTTTAAAATTAGTTTAAACATCATAAAAAACGCCCTATTAAAGGCGTTTTTTTATTGCGGTAGACGAATCTTTGTATGGTATACCATCACTACTCTTAATATACTACTTTTAATTAAAGAAAATGACAATAACTTACCTAACTTAGTTTATAATACGAGTTAAAATGCATTATTTGTGGAATGCAATAAAGGCTTTTTTTCTTGTAGGACAATAAATTAAGATAGTGAATTTAGAAGATAAGTCGTTGAGTTCATGATTTATTGTGATATAGTATTAATGAAAAGAGGGATACGATGATTAAACACATACATGAGTTAATTCATTATGGGTTAACAAGAAATTTAATACATGAAACGGACAAGAAGTATATATACAATCAATTACGTTATTTCTTTAAATTAGAACACGTGGATTACAGTGGTTCTATAAAGTTAATAGATTCGCCAGAAGAAGCGATTTTCCCATTGTTGGATGATTTATATAATAGAGGGTTGATTGAAAATAACAGTATTCAGTTTAAAGACCTTTACTTAAGTAAAGTGATGAACTTATTTTCAGATAAACCAAGTGTGGTTATCGAAAGATTTAATAAACTTTCTAAAAATAAATTTAGTGATGCAACCGATTGGTTTTATCAGTATATGAAAGACTTGGATTACATTAAAACAAAGCGCATTGAGAAAAATAAGCTTTTCTATGTAAATTCAACATACGGTAAAATAGGGATCACAATTAATTTATCCAAACCTGAAAAAGATCCAAAAATGATTGCGGCAGCACGGAAGTTAAAGTCTACTAATTATCCTTTATGTGTTCTATGTAGTGAAAATGAAGGTTTTGCCGGTAATGCAAATAGGGATTCAAGAGATACGATTAGACTTATACCTTTTACTATTAATAATGAAGTATGGTATTTTCAGTATTCACCCTATATTTACTACAACGAACATGCGATTATGTTATCAGAAGAACACAGACCGATGGTTATTAACCGCACAACCTTCTCTAATTTATTAGAACTTGTTGATCAGGTGGAGGGGTATTTCTTTGGGTCGAACGCAGACTTACCTATCGTAGGTGGTTCTATTTTAAGTCACGATCATTATCAAGGCGGAAAATATGTTTTTCCTATTGAACATGCAAAGGTTGTTCATGAAGAGGTCTATAAAGATATAAAAATAGAAGTACTAGATTGGGCATTATCAACCATTAGACTTAAATCAACCAACAAAGAAGCCTTAGTTGATTTAAGTGAACATATCTTAAATCAGTGGATTTCTTATACAAACGAAGCGTTAGAAGTGTTTGCTTACACAAAAGAAAGACATAATACCATTACACCGATCGCTCGGTTTAAAGAGGGGCATTATGAACTTGATTTGGTATTAAGAAACAACTACACTAATGAATCATACCCACTAGGGTTATATCATCCTCATGAAGATGTATGGCCGATTAAAAAAGAAAACATTGGTCTTATTGAGGTAATGGGCTTAGCGATTCTACCCGGTAGACTGATTGGTGAATTAAAGGCATTATCAGAAGCATTAAAAGGTGGGCGTATTCCTGAAGGTTTTGAAGGCTTTTATGAAGAGATCAAACAAGATTACAAAAACGAAGACCCTCTACAATACGTTTATAATAAGGCAGGCTTAAAGTTTGTGAAAGGTTTAGAAGATTGTAGGGTCCTACAAGAAAAACCACTGATTGAATTTGTCAAAGGAGTTCTTAAATGATTGAAAAACTAATACAAAAACATAATGAAGTATTTAATACACTGCATAGCGATGTCTTTTTCTCGCCAGGAAGAGTAAATTTAATTGGTGAACATATCGATTATAACGGAGGTTTAGTCTTTCCTATGGCCATTGATATTGGTACGTATGGGGTGGTGAGTTTAAGACAGGATGAAAACATTCATTTATATTCTGAAGGGTTTTCTAAGACCCCTCATATTATCAATCCAAATGCATTTGAAAAAGGGGAACCCTTTTGGCTTAATTATGTAAAGGGCATGATTTTATACTTAAAAGAATCGTATGAACTTAAACAAGGCTTTAATATCTACATTTATGGAAACATTCCTAATGGGGCTGGTTTATCTTCAAGCGCATCATTAGAATTATTAATTGGTGTGGTGTTAAAAGAACTCAATCATTTAAATGTTTCAAATAAACAACTAGCGTTACTTGGTAAACGTGTTGAAAATGAATATATTGGTCTAAATTCAGGTATTATGGATCAATTTAGTATTGCGATGGGTAAGAAAAATCACGCCATACTTTTAAACACTGAAAACTTAGAATATAGTTATGCGCCTTTTAATTTAGGCAATAATGTGTTGGTGGTTGGGTTTACCAATAAAAAAAGAAGCCTTGCGGACTCTAAGTATAATGAACGGTTTGGTGAATGT
>CAYLVT010000005.1:0-44887 GCA_964387195.1 uncultured Acholeplasmataceae bacterium | reverse complement strand
CGCTGTTTGAAGAACCCTAACATATCGGTTATAGTAATTGTAGCGTTTTGCTGTATCTTTATCATAACCAAGGTTTTTATAAAACGTTGTATTGGTTTTTACAATATACATTAAATCAAATAAACGATTGGATATATCATCTAATCTATCTTTATACTTAGGAAACATGTCGCCTAGTTCTTTAATACGTCCTTTTTCAAAGGTTTGATTATACACTAAAACACTCCCACCATCGGGTTTGATGGTTTCGATAAGCTTTTTGATTAAATCTTCTCTTCTATCGGTTAAATCCGGCGCTAAATAAGAAATATTATCTTCAATTTCATCAACCAATTTATTTTCATGTTCAACATGGATTGAAAATTGAAATAAACTTTGTTGATACGGTTTTTCATCTTTAAAGCGTGGTAGCGGACATGGAAATGACTCAAAATCTAAATGATAAATAGGGTATCTTATTTGATCAATACCCGCTTTAATCTTTCCTTTATCAATGTATGTGTCCCCACTTTCAACAACACGTCTTTGAATCACATTATTTTCCCGTTTTAACCATGATTCCTTAATATCTAATAGATTATATACTTTGTCTTTATTGATTAAATCATAAGGTAGATGTTTATGTCCCCCTTCATCGGTAAAACCATGGTGGTTTCCAATATAGGTTAAAATGGAATTCTTCTCAGGTAAAATGTTATAACATATGGGATAAAAAAGACATTGTCTTGTTTTTTTACGTTGGCAATGCTTACCAAGATCAACCTCACCAGCGTGCATGTGATCTAAGTAATCCACAACCATATCCATATCTTGTTCGATATAGGGCATGAGTTTTGAAGTAACATCCGTTAAGTCAATAAAACGCATAATATCATCTTGATAAATGGGTTCATTATTTTCATCAACCGCCCCATCATAGACATACTCATGGTTTAAAACGGATAAGTAATACTTATAGGGTTTTTCCTTATCGTATTCTTTAGAGTGTTCTATCACAAACCGTTGGTAAGCTAAGTCATAAATATAAACCCCAACATCACTATACTTATCGTAAAACGCTTTTTCTTTCTCTTCAATACCAGGTTCATCATAGCCAAGTTCTCTTTTTAACATGAGAATGCCGTCTATGTTTACTTTAAAAATACTTTCTTTATTAAACTCCATCTTCATAAACTTATTGGAGGTGGTCGCTTTAGATTCAAAGACTCGGTTTGTCTCTCCATCTAAATAACCATCTAGGTAACAATAAAATTGATACCCCTTATACATCATGTCAAATTTCTTTTGTTTGTAGGTATTTGATGCATACGTTAACTTACCTTCAAACATCCCCTTAATCGCTCTTGCTGATAAGTACTCTATTTTATCATAATATGGTTGTAAAACCGTAAGTTCAATACTGTTAGGTGCTAAAATATCTTCCCCTTCTTCAAACATATCATCAAGATAGAGTTGCTTTTTAGCCTCATTTTCAGCACTCATTAAATCCTCTTCACTATCCGAAAAACTTACAATCGCATTTAATTTGTCTTTATAAAGTGCGTGTAATCCTGCAAAACGTCTACATCTAATTAAATTCATAAAGCCTGTTTTACTTACTTTTAACATGTTATCACCCTTTAGTCTATTGTATCAAAAACAGGGGTGGTTTAATACTTAATTTTATAATAAGTATTATATAATTACGCTTTTTAAATATAAAAAAGGTAGAAACGCTGTTCTACCTTTAAGAAAATAATTATTGATTTGCCAAATAAGCTTTGATAAAGTCGCTTGAATAATAATCTTCAATTAATACCGGTGTTAAGTCAACACTAGAAACGACATCGGTGATTAAAACCGCTTGATCTGTATAATTTGTTTCATCATACGTAATAATACCACTAAAGGCATCACCCGTAGTTTCAAAGACTAGATCGTCAATATTATAATTATTAATCAGCTGACCAATAGATGGTGTTAACTGAACAATAGGTGATAACCTTTGAGCGACAATGGTCGTTTTACCACTGGATTTTTCAAGGGTTGAACCCGATACAAACCCAACATTACCTGTTAGATATAGTGCATCGTATGCATTATCTATATCTACATCTTGGACGTTTGTGGTAATGGTGGTATCATGATATGTATTATCAAGTGTGGAGCCATTGTATAATAAACCTACAAACCCACTAATAATGTATAAATCATCTGGGTTACTGTTTGCCGCAGTGATGCTTGCTTTGGTGAGGGTTACATTGCTTTGTGCAATACTTGAGGCAATGCGTGTTGATGCGGATTTCGCAACCAATCCACCAAATACGGTTTCAAGTAATTCTGGTTTTTTCGTGTTGGTATCGGTTCTAATTGTGGTGACATGAGTGGATAAATTCACCACAGATTTTGCAATCGTATTGACGATTTCACTTTGTTTATTGGTCTTAGTTGATAATCCAACCGCACCACCAAATAAACTCTTATACGCATTTGAAATATTCATAATGACATTGGCACTTGAATCCCTTAAGGCTGATTCATTCATATAACCAACTAAACCACCTAAATGAAACTCTGTTTGCGTACTTGAAGTAATGTTAAATGTTGCGTCTACGCTAGAATCCACCACTTTAGAGTTCACATCAGAATACCCTGCAATGCCACCAATATAAATTCTACCGGTATACGTAAAGTGGGTTTCTATTTTAGAGTTTGTGATGTTTACATTGGTAATGGTACCATTGTTTCTACCTACTAAAAAACTAATGTATTGACTGTGTTTATTAATCCCTACAAGTGTAATGGTCATATTATCAATATTTAAATTAGAAATTGAACCTAAGATGCGTCCAAATAAAGCGGTATAGGTTCTTCGATCTGAAATTGAAATATTTTTAAGCGTGTGTCCATCGCCATCTAAATGGCCTTCAAAGCGGGTTGTTCTTATAAATAATCCAGGAATGTCTTTCCCTTCAAAATCTAAATCATTTGCCAGTTTATAATACGCTTTTGGATCGGTTTCTATTAAGAAAAACTCATCCACAGTCGTTAGTATTTTAGGATCTTCTGGGCTTGAGCCAGCTGTTGATGTTTTAAACGTTTCTTTTATGAAAACATGAAGTTTTTTATTGATGGTTCCATAAATTTCTAACGTATATTCATCCCCTACTTTTAATCCACTAATATCTAGGGTATAACCAATAACCTCTTCGGTTTCTGAGTCTAGAACAGGTTCTGGGTTTTTCGTAAGAATTTCTTTATTGTCTTGTAGAATCCTACCTGTGATTGTATTTGGGGTAATTTCTTCATGTTCATCATTTACTTTATAGCTAACATGAACACTGGTTCTAGCGGGTGTTATAGCTTCTATTGTAATGGATGCGGTTATTTTATTTGGTTTACCACCACAACCTACCAACAATAATCCAAGCAATAATACCGCTAATGAAAGTATTTTTTTCATAGTTTATTCTCCTTTAAGTACACTGAGTGTGTTTTCAATTCTTTTTAACACAACATCCCTTCCTAGAAGGTGGAGTGTTTTGGGTAATTCTGGTCCATGTATTAATCCTGTGGTAGCGATTCTTACTGGCATATATAAGTTTTTACCCTTTTGATTGGCATCTTTACCAGCTTGTTTGATCGCTTCACTTAATTGCTCACTTGTAAAGTCGTTTTCAAGTAGGTGTTCTTTTAAAGATTCGATTAATGGAATAAAGTCTTGGCTTTCTAAAACGGTTAATGCTTCTTCAGAGAGCGAAAACTCTAAAGAAAAGAATTCATGATATAAATCAACCATCATCGCACCATATAAACATCGATCTTGAAGTAGTGATGTAAAATCAAGGAGCCATTCATCGTCTTTATGAATGCCGGCTTCTTGTAAAAACGGTTTAACAAAAGCCATGAAATCTTCTTTGGATAATTTTTTAATATACGAATGATTGATAAAGGTTAGTTTGTCTTTATCAAACATGGAAGGGGCTTTTGTTAGACGGTTTGAATCAAAGAGTTCAATGAGTTGTTGTTTTGATAAAATCTCTTCATTGATTGAAGGACTCCACCCTAAAAGGGTAATAAAGTTTAATAACGCCTCTGGTAAATACCCTAATGTTTTATACTGAGAAATAAACTGAACGATGTTTTCATCTCTTTTTGAGAGTTTTTTCTTTTCCTCATTGACAATTAACGTCATATGGCCAAAGGTAGGTACATCCCATCCAAACGCTTCATAAACCATAATTTGTTTCGGTGTGTTTGTAATATGTTCCTCACCCCTTAATACATGGGTGATTTGCATGAAGTGATCATCAATCACTACCGCAAAATTATACGTAGGTATACCATTGTCTTTTACAATAATCCAGTCTTCTACTTCTTCACTTTGAAAGGTTAACTCACCACGTACCATATCATTAAATGTATAGGTTTTCCCTTTAGGTACCCTAAAGCGAATACCATAACTATCTGAATCCCTGTACTCTTTATATGCCAATCCTTTTTCTAATAAAATGGAGGCATATTTTTTGTATAATTCCAGTCGTTCAAGTTGTCTATAAGGGCCAAACTCTCCACCTTTGTCAGGCGATTCATCCCAGTCAATACCTAACCATGATAAATTATCAAGTTGGCTTTTTTCACCACCCTCAACATTTCTCTCAATATCGGTATCTTCAATTCTAATAATAAATTTGCCGTCATGGTGACGTGCAAATAAGTAATTAAATATCGCGGTTCTTGCGTTTCCAATATGAAGTAAGCCTGTGGGGCTTGGTGCATATCTAACTCTAACCATGATTCGTCACTTCCTTTTCACTTTAATTATTATACGCTATTTAGTAGTTTTATACAAATAAAAATAAGGTTTAAAAAATACTTTTATCGATGTATCTTTTTAGACCTTATTTAGAGTATATATTTTTAAATTAACGATTGGTTTGAATCTTTCTTAAAACAAAATGAATACCTACATCCACCAAAACAACAATCACTATTAAAATAACCGACCACGCAAAGACTAAATCCATCGCATAGCTTGCCCCCGCAAACGATAACTCATAACCAATCGTGTTTGGGGCATTAGAGACAAACTCAGTCATCACTTTCATCTTTAATCCAAGCCCAAAGGTTTGTAGGAAGGCTGTAATGATACCTACACCTATTAACGGAATATAGACACTAAATAAAACACTTCTATTAAAACTGGTTAGTAGTTTAAGTTCATCTAGAATATCTTGATTGATAGAAACAATGTGAGCGTATAAAATATCATACATGAGTGGGATAACTAAAAAGGTCGTCAAAATAATAGAAACTGCACCACGGCTTTGGTGTGTTAGTAGTAAAATAATTAACGCAGGTAAAGGCACAATTTTTAAAAGTGAAAGACTTGGTGTAATGACTTGCTTAAATTGAATTGATTTAAAAGATATCAGTGCTAAACTGATTGAAATAACAAATGAAACAATTAAAATAATTAATAAAATAACGACTGTATTAAATACACTTATGTATGTTTTTGTTTCACCAAAGAGTTTTATTAGCCTTAAAAATGTTTGGTTTATCGATGGCAAGATAAAGTTATCATTAACCATTGCTGAACCAATCAACCAAACCATAATTATCACTATAAAACCAATTGTGTAGTATACGTATTTGTTATTCTTCATAATAAAAAGCTTGATCCGGTAATTTATTTAATAAGAGTTCTTGATTGTTTTGATTGAGAATATTAAAAAAGGCTTCAATCTTTTTAACAATGCTTGATGCTTTTTTATAATCAAAGTCCATCAAAGGAATAGACAAAGATAATACGTTTGTTCCAAAGGTAGAAAGTTGTTGATGAACATCCACAACTTCTAAAGCATACGCTTCTGGTTTTTCCTTTAGATAAGCGATATTATTAGATATCTCTTTTAACGCGCTTTTAAGATTTTTTTTGCTATCTGGGTTGATAAAAAGACCAACTTGAACAATCTCTTGTCCTAAGGTTTCTTTTAATGGGAGTGTATAAACTTCTTCATCCAATTGAGACTTTAAGATGGTTAGGGTAGGTTCTGATATTAAGACATGATCGTATTGTTTTGTTTTAAAGGGGGCTAGCATTTCTTTAATATCTGTTCCCCAGGTAACATTTGTTTTTTGATCTTTTAATACCGTTTTTAAAACAATACCAGGTGTTGCATGCTCACCAAAGGCTAACATGTTTTTGTTTTCTAAGTTTTTTATATTGGTAAGTTTATCTCTAGATATAATATATAAGTTTGAAAAACCGATAACTGAGGCAAGTTGATATTTTGAAGAGCCTGAAATATAGAGTTTTGCACCAATAATTAAAGGGGCTATAATGATATCTTTTTCACCTTTTATAAATTCACTAGGTACTAAACTTGGACCTGTAGTAACTTCATAATCAAATTTTTCTAATACACCAGCTACAGAGATCAAAGGTGATCCTGCAGGTACTAATAGTGTTGGTTTTTCACTTTTTTTACAGCCCATTAATGATAAACCACACACTAAAGTAATCAATATAATAATCTTTTTCATTAATAGATTGATTTTTTGGAATAGGTTGTATGTAGTAGTTTATGGGCTATTTCACTACCAGGATAACCTAAAAATTCTTTATACAGTTTAATGACACTTTGATTTTCATGGCTTCTTCTTATTTTAACGGATTGATCAATTTGATAGAGTGCTTTGGCACGTTCTTTTCTTACATCTATTTTTTCAAATGTTTTTGCCTTAACAATCGGTTGACCACCACCATTTACACAACCACCACTGCAACCCATAAACTCAACAAAAGCGTATTGTTTATCGCCTTCTTTAATACGTCTAAGCATTTCTTTAAAGTGTTTTGCCCCATGAACAACCGCAAAATGTAACTCAACACCATTGATTGTTATAGAGGCTTCTTTTATATCATCGACACCTCTTGTTTCTTTGATATCTACAGTATTTTTATCTTCTTTTTCTAGTAAGGCTTTAACCGTTCTTAAAGCCGCTTCCATCACACCACCAGAAGCACCAAAGATCATCCCAGCGCCCGTATAACTGGCAAGAGGAGACTCTATCATTATAGGGGTTAAGGATCTAAAATCAATTTGATGTCTTTGAATATAATTAGCTAATT
This sequence comes from uncultured Acholeplasmataceae bacterium, assembly GCA_964387195.1. Lineage (GTDB taxonomy): Bacteria > Bacillota_I > Bacilli_A > Acholeplasmatales > UBA5453 > DUQU01. The sequence goes on along the minus strand of CAYLVT010000005.1, from coordinate 37,770 downwards.
CTCTCGTTGTTAAGACTAAGTCTACATCTTTAATGCCATCGACTTGCATTTCTGGTCTGTTGGCTTCATATTTTTTAGCAATACAAGGCATAATTGAGACCACTTTAATGTTTTCTCTAGGAATGCCTAACTTTTTAGCGTAATAGTTTTTAACAATCGCACCATTCATTTGTTGAGGGGATTTACAGCTTGATAAATGCCCCAAGAAATCTGGCGCGTAACGTTCAATATATCGTATCCAGCCTGGTGAGCATGAGGTAAATAAGGGGAGTTGATTTTTTTCACCCTTTAAGTGTTTATCAAGTCTTTCTATCAATTCAGTGCCTTCTTCCATAATCGTTAGATCCGCACCAAAGGTAACATCAACAATATCATCAAAACCTAATTTCTTAAGTGCATGATACATTTGTCCTTCAACATTGGTTCCCATAGGATAACCAAACTCTTCACCTAAAGCCGCTCTTACTGAAGGCGCAACTTGAGCAACCGTGTAATAATCACCATCTAAAAGGTTAAATGCATCATCTACGTTGTTTTTCTCTGAAATAGCACCGGTAGGGCAACTTTGAAGACATTTACCACAGTAAATACACCCTGTATTTTCAATGTTTTCATTGTTTGCGGGTCCTACGTGTGTATAAAAACCACGTGCATTAAAGTTTAATATGCCTAGGCCGGTATAATATTCACACGCATCAACACAACGGCCGCATAAAACACACTTCGATGAGTCAAACACAATTGAATCACTCATATTTAATACCCATTCACGTTTTTTAATTTCTTTATCAATATTATAGTGATTATCAATGTTAAATCGTCTCAGTAAATCTAGAAGTTCACAGTTTTTCTCTCTTAAACACGCCCAACAATCAAATTGGTGGTTGCCCGCAATAAGTTCTAAATTGACATTGATTTGTTGAATGACTCTTTTAGAATTGGTTTGTACTTTCATGCCATCAAACACTTTAAAACTACATGCGTTTTTTAAGTTGGCAATACCCTCTACCTCCACCGAACAAATACGGCAACTACTCGTTTGAGAAATATCTTTTAAAAAGCAAAGCCTTGGAATATTAACCCCTGCAATTTCAGCCGCTTCTAAAATGGTTAAACCTTCATCAACATAGGCTTCTTTATTGTCTATATATACTTTAATCTTGTTTGTCATATTATCTCTCCTATACGTGGATAATCGCTTTAACTGGGCATAGTGAGAAGCATACATTACATTTAACACATAAGTCTTGATCAATATAATGAAGTTCTTTTCTACTTCCACTAATACAACCAACTGGACAATTGGTTGCACAGCGTGTACAACCAATACACGCTTCCGTAATTAAAAGTTTCGTTAATGATTTACAAACACCCGCACGACATTTCTTATCAACAACGTGCTCAACATATTCATCATAAAAGTTTTCTAGCGTTGATAAGATCGGATTAGGTGCTGATTGACCTAGACCACATAGTGAGGTATCTTTGACATCAATAGCTAATTTCTTTAACTCTTCAAGTGTCTCTAGGGTTGCCCTACCTTCTGTGATCTTTTCTAATAATTCATAAAGTCTTCTTGTCCCTTCTCTACATGGGGTACATTTCCCACAAGATTCCTCAACAATAAACTCCATATAAAACTTAGCCACATCGACCATACAATTGTCTTCATCCATAACAATCATACCGCCACTACCCATCATTGACCCTTTTTCTATTAAGTTATCATAATCAATGGGGGTATCTAAGTCTTTCGCTACTAAGCACCCACCAGAAGGCCCACCTGTTTGAACCGCTTTAAATTTTTTGTTTTTAGGAATGCCTCCACCAATATCATAAATGACATGTTCAAGGGTAGTACCCATGGGTACTTCAATTAAGCCGGTGTTGTTTATTTTTCCACCTATCGCAAATACTTTTGTACCTTTTGATTTTTCAGTCCCAATCGAGTAAAACCATTCCCAGCCCTTACGAATAATGATGGGGATGTTTGCAAACGTTTCTACATTATTAATAACCGTTGGTCTACCAAATAAACCTTCACTGGCAGGAAATGGAGGTTTTATTCTTGGCATCCCTCTATTTCCCTCAATAGAAGCGATTAATGCGGTTTCTTCACCACAAACAAACGCACCCGCACCTAAACGTACTTCTAAATCAAAATCAAAGCCACTATTAAAGATATTCTTACCCAATAAACCATATTCATAGGCATCCGTAATCGCGTTTTGAAGACGTTTAATTGCGAGTGGGTATTCCGCTCTTATATAAACATACCCTTGGTGACTTCCAATCGCATAGCCATTAATGATCATCGCTTCAATTACGCAGTGAGGGTCCCCTTCTAAAATGGCTCTATCCATAAATGCACCAGGATCACCTTCATCCGCATTACAAACAACATAACTAATACCACCTTTATTGGCGGCCGTATACTTCCACTTTAATCCCGTAGAAAAACCACCACCACCGCGACCTCTTAATCCGGATTTGATTATTTCTTCAATGACTTCATCTGGTGTATAATTGTTTAACACGTCTTCTAAAGCAAAATAACCATCCCTACCTATATACTCATGAATACTATAAGGGCTAATGATGCCGCAATTTCTTAAGGCGATGCGTTGTTGAGACATATAAAACGTCATCTCTTCAAATGTTTTTCTAACATACTTATTGGTTTCATCTTTTTCTTTGTATTCTAATTTTGAAACAATATTGCCTTTTACAATGTGTTCTTTTACAATCTCTTCAACATCTTCTTTTGTGATGTGAACATAAAAGACTTGATCAGGATAAATAATAACCACTGGTCCTTTTTCACAAAGCCCAAAACAACCACTCATATAGACATAGACTTCATCTTCCAAGTGGAGTTCTTTTAATAGTTTATGAAACTCATCGTTTATAATTTGACTTTTACTTGATAAACAACCTGTCCCACCACAGATAACGATTTGTGTTCTTAACATTTATTTATCCCCCTTAACATGACTATGAAGGATTTTTCCTTCAATAATATGTGTTTGGATTAACTGAGGTACTATATCTTTTGTGACATGAATATAGGTTGTTGTTATGCTATCTCCATGTATATCTACAACCGGGGTTTCACTATAGACATGTTTAGGTCCGAAGAAAACAGCGCAATCAAAAATCTTTAATTCATCAAGCGTTTTAATAAACATATTTAATGTTTCTTTAGAAGCGATATCCTCGCTTCCTAAAGCCACAACAATTCTAAATCGCTTTTTACCTTCTCTCATTTTAAGAAGTGGGGTTTGTTGTTGTTTAATCACTTCTAAATCACGTTTAGTTTTGATCATGACTATCACCTTTTACAATCATCCTTAATGATTCAATTAATTGTTTACCATTAGCAACACCATGGACCTCTTCACCAATGGTATAAACAGGGGCTAAGCCACACGCACCAATGCACCGTGTTGCCTCTAAGGTAAACTGACCATCTTTCGTTGTTTGTCCCGCCTTAATTTTAAGTTCCGCTTCTGCGGTATCTAGTATTTGTTTACTATCTTTTACATAGCAAGCTGTGCCCATACAAACACCTACGATGTGTTTGCCTTTAGGGGTAAGTGAAAACCTGGAATAAAACGTAACAATTCCATTGATTTTTGAAACACTTTCACCCAGTGCCTCACTAATAATTTTTTGCACCTCTATTGGAATACAACCAAAGATCTCTTGAGCATCATGTAATACAGGCATTAAAGGTCCTGGTTTTTCACGATGTTTTAAAATGCTTTTTTGTAATTGATCGTATTGAGTGCATGAAAAATGATATTTTTCCATGTTATCAGACAAAAAATATGTCTGCCTCCTTTCAGGTATTGATTAAGTTTTGAATTTACACCCTCATTATACGCTTGTTAAAGTAAACTTTAAATAGACCTCTACATAAAAGCGTATACATAGGAATAAAAACGTATACATTTTAAAGAAAATGTTGATTAAGTCGATAAATTGTTTATTTTTATTAGATCAAAGCATAAAAAAAGAACCCACTTAAGGATTCTTCTAATTGAATTAACGTTTTGAAAATTGACTTGCTTTACGTGCTTTTTTAAGACCGTATTTTTTACGTTCTTTCGCACGTGAATCACGTGTGATTAAACCTGCAGGTTTTAATATCTTTCTTAAATCTGGATTCACTTCTAATAAAGCACGTGTGATACCATGACGAATCGCACCAGCTTGACCAGAAAGTCCGCCACCAAAGACATTAACTACCACATTAAATCTCCCTACATTTTCAGTGAGTTCTAGCGGTTGTAAAACGTCAAGACGTGTTGCAGGGTTTGGGATGTATTCTTCAAAGGGTCTTCCATTGATAATAAATTCGCCATTGCCTGTTGTTAGGATAACTCTCGCAACACTTTTCTTTCTTCTACCTGTACCTAAATATTGTACTGACATCTTATTCTACCTCCATTACAATTGGTTGTTGTGCTTGGTGTGGGTGTTCACTACCTGCATAGACAAATAATTTTCTATACATTGCGCTACCTAATGTTGTTTTAGGAAGCATCCCTTTAACGGCACTTTCAACCATTCTAGTGGGGAATTTAGTCATGACTTCTTTTGCACTTCTTTCTTTTAAACCACCAGCGTATCCACTATGACGATAATAAATCTTATCGTCCCATTTGTTTCCTGTTAATACAATTTTATCTGCATTGATTACCACAACATAGTCACCACAATCAACATGAGGAGTGTAGAAAGGGTTATGTTTGCCACGTAATACGGATGCAACTTGAGTCGCTAAACGACCAAGTGTTTTACCATTAGCGTCAACCACATACCATTTTCTTTCAACGTTGTGGGCGCTAAGCATTTTTGTTTGTTTCATAATAAATTAACCTCTTTTCCTTATCTGTTTATTAATAAGGGCTAAATGGCTATAAAAACGTACCGCTACAATATTACTATAAGTAAAACCCTTTGTCAAACATTTTTTATTTATTTTAAAACATTTGTCTAATGAGTCCATTTTATTATAATAAAAAAGCTTGAATTTTCAAGCATTCAAGCTTTCATTTATACAATGGTCTTCTTCGCAAAATTGCCATACACATGTCGTACGGGTTCTACAATCACAAAGGCCTGATTATCAACGTTTTGAATCAATCGTTTTAATGACGTTAATTCATAAGCTGATATCACAACCATTAATAACGATTTCTCATCTTTAGAATAGGCACCTTTTGCGGGTAGTATGGTCACCCCACGATAAATATCTTTTAAGATAAGCTCATAAATAGCATCTGGTTTCGATGTAATAATTTGAACCTTTAAAACGTTATAGGAAGTATGAATCTTATCGGTCACAATCGTTGTGACAATGATTCTTATAATCGTGTAAGCTGCAATTGCCCAAGATCCACTAACAACGCTCCCCATTAACGCAATCGCTACATTAAGAATTAAAGACACATAACCAACACTTAATCCCTTTTTAAGTGAGAGGTATTGCGCTACAATATCTAGCCCCCCGGTCGAGGTGCCATACTTAAGTGCACCCCCAATTCCAATCCCACTTAATAAACCACCCATTACCGCTAAAGTAAACGTATCTTGAATGCCAAAATTGATTCTAGGAATAATCCCTAACATGGTGGATTGAATCAATACACTCACCAGTGAGTAAACGGTAAACCGCTTACTTACGCCAAACCATCCAAGTACCATAATTGGAATATTAACAACAAGAACAAACAAACCTAAAAAGATATTTCCAAAGTCAATCCCTGCCCATTCGATAAACATATTTCTAACTAATTGAGCTAAACCAGGTATACCTCCTGTATAGAGTGGTTCTACGGCGGCTTCTAAAAACCAAATGACGCTTGCGCCATATAAAATAGTAAAGAAGACGACCGCAAATAATGTTCTAGTTTCTTGAAAAAACTCTCTTTTAGTCATGATTATCCTCTATGATCTCTAGTAGTTTCTTATCTAAATCAAAACGCTCAAACAAAACTTCTGCCTTATTAAGGGTATGGTTATCTTCAATTAAGCCAAACGTTTGAATATCTTTAAATGAGTGTTTATCGGTGTTTATTTGATTAAATATTTTCATACTTGTTTCAGGTAAGAAGGGTTGTAGCATTACCGCACAAAAGCGGATGGTTTCTACAATCTCATATAATACACCATCTAATTCCGCTGGGTTTTCATGTCTTAATTTCCAAGGTTCGGTAACATCAACGTATTTATTAGCTAATCGCAGTACTTTCATAATTTCTTCTAAAGCATCGCCTACTTTATAACCATCCATTTTTTCTTTTACGTTTTTATATAAAGAAAGTGAGACTTCTTTTAAGTTGATTTCATAGGGGTTTGTTGTAAAGGCTCTTTTAATAACACCATCTCTATATTTATTGGCCATACCAATGGTTCTATTGACAAGATTCCCAAGTGTATTCGCTAGATCTGAGTTGTTAATGTTGATTAATAGTTCATAGGTTAAGTTTCCATCTTGCGCATAAGGGATTTCATGAAGCATGTAATATCTTAGGGTATCTTTGTGAAAATGGTTTAAGATTTCTCGTGTATAAAGGGTATTTCCAAGTGATTTACTCATCTTAGATTTATTCATTAAAATCCAAGGATGACCAAAAACAACTTTAGGCAGGGGAATGTCTAAAGCAAGTAACATAATTGGCCAATAAATGGTATGAAACCTTAAGATATCTTTACCAATAACATGCACATCTGCCGGCCAATAATGACGCATTTTTTCACTGTCAAAGTTATCATCTAAATCAAAGCCACTAATGTAGTTTGTTAAAGCGTCAATCCAAACATAAATGACATGCTTTTTATCAAAGGTTTCAATACCCCATTCAAGGGTTGTTCTGGTCACACTTAAATCTCTAAGTGGCTCTTTTAAGAAATTAAGCATTTCGTTTCTTCTTGTTTCAGGTTGAATAAACCGTGGATTATCTTCTATATGTTTAATTAATTGTTGTTGGTATTTAGCCAAATTTAAAAAATAGGTTTCTTCTTCGGTCCATATCAGTTTATCTCCACTAGGGCCAACACCTGATTCAATTTGGTCTTTATCAAAAATGTATGCCTCTTCAGCTACACTATACCATCCACTATATTTCCCTAAATAGATATCACCTTGATCAAACAGTTTCTTAAAGACATTTTGCACAACTTTAACGTGTCTTTCATCGGTAGTTCTTACAAAGGCATCATAAGAAATGTCTAGCTGTTTATAGACATTTTTAATCTCTGATGAAATCATATCGACATGTTCTTTAGGGTGAATGCCTTCTTTTTTACTTTCGGTTTCTATTTTCAAACCATGTTCATCAGTACCCGTTTGAAAATAAACATCATAACCATCCAGTCGCTTAAATCTTGCGATGGCATCCGCTAAAACAACCTCATAATCATTCCCAACATGAGGGGGTTTTGATGCGTAAGCTATCGATGTTGAAATATAAAACTTTTTCATAATTATCAATCCTTTTTAGTCCTATTCTATTATAGTTAATAATAGTTCTTTATTCAAGTTTATAAGCATAGAAAACGATTTATAAAAAAATAATTCCTCTAAGCGAGGAATCATTTTAATATTTTTGTTTTCTAATTTTACCGTCGGTTTTATGAATAACGATGTTTGTCTCATTATCTCTTGCAAAACGTTTGGCATGTTCAATCGCTTCTTTTTGTGTTTTAAAGTGTTTGATTACTTTAGTTGATCCGCTTCTTCTAACTCGCCACATTTTATTGAACTCAGACGTCTCATCTTTAACTTGCGTGATATGATAAACAAAGTTATCGTTCACATCAGGTTTCTTCTCATTCTTCTTTACTGCTTTTTCTTTTTTCGCTTTATTCATAATCTCACCTCTTGTAATATAATTATATCAAAAAAATGTGATAATTTATTGTTTAAAGCTAAAAGTTATTCATTTTAAAATGGCATTTGATAGTCAAATTAAATTAATTTATATTATCCATATACATTCATCTTATACAAATGAAAACTCATCTTTTTATTTGCTAATTTTATTGAATAACGTTTCTAAGAGGCTTATAAACTCCTTCTTTTGTGCTTCAGTTAATCCGCCTTCTCTAATATTATGACCCTTCATACCCCCAACTAACACATCGATAACTTTGCCATCTTTTATGATGTATAAGGTAGGTGCATAGATCCAAGGATAAATTACCCCATCTTTAGTGATCTCGCTTAAAAATTGAGGGTCAACCTTATCAATTAAGGCCTGATAATCGCTTGCTAAAGCGTTTCCTTCAATTTGTCTTAAGGCTTGAATGTCGTAGTATTTTATTCGTTTATTTAATGCCTTAGCGGCTTCGTTATAATAAGTTACATACTCTACACACCAAGGACACCTAGGAAACCCTAAATAAACAATATGATCACCTTCATCAAATAAACTTATTAATGTATCATAATCAATAATATCAAAAACATGCTCACTTGAATTGAGTGAAGGGTATTGGTTATAAAAAGGATCTGATTCTATCTTTTTTATTGTAAATGTGAATTTTTTAGTGTCATTCATTGTAATTGTTCCTTTATAATCATTTTCTAATCTTTTTGGGATTGCTACTATAAAATCATCATACGTTATAAGTTCAAAATCCGTTGATGTATACGTGTGGTTTTTATCTAAATAAATTGGGTTTCTTACATGATCTTTATGATCATTAAACGAAAAGGTATAGGGGGTATTTGCCCTACACCCACATAAAGAAAATAACAAAACAAACATCATGAGATATTTCATTTCAGCATTACCTCATAAACTCGGTTCTTTTTTACGTCTAAACGTAGGCTAGCTTCGATAATGGCATCTTTCTTAGTTAGGCCTTGTTTCATTAAAAAAGCAACCTCTTCTTTGATTCTTTCATCACTAATTTCACCCCTTTGATACCCCTCAACGAGTAAAACAAACTCGCCTCTTGTATCAACGGTTATGTCTTCTTTTAAATCAAACTCATAAAACGTTTCATGCAGTTTGGTAAGTTCTCTTGCGATAACGGCTTTTCTCATACCTAAGATCTTATATAAATCGTTTATGGTCTCTTTTAACCTACTTCCACGCTCATAAAAAATCAGAGTTGTAGGTGTGTATTTATAAAGCGTAATGGTCTTTATTCTTTTTGTTTGTTTGGTATCTAAAAAGCCAATAAATGTATGCGGTTGTGGAATGAGTCCACTTGAGGTAAGCGCGGTTAAATACGCGCTTGCACCAGGTATACTTACGATTTGATAATCGTCTTTAATCGCTTTTACAACGGTATAGCCCGGATCATTAATCATGGGTGTGCCTGCATCACTTACAATACCGACACTCAAACCTTTACTTAAAGCGTTTTTAATCTCATATACCATCTGTTCTTCATTATGGTCATGATAGATTTTAAGCGATTTAGATATGTGATAGTGATTTAATAATTTATTAGTAACTCTGGTATCTTCGGCATACAAAACATCTACCTTTTCGATAATTTCAAGGGCACGGTAGGTAATGTCTTTTAGGTTGCCTATGGGTGTAGAGATTAAATAAAGTTTTGCTTCTGTTTTAACGCGTTCAATCATAACATTATACAAACACGTCTAGCTTTCTCATTTAAGTCCCTTTCATCATATAATAAGCCAATCAGTTCTTTTCTCTTAGCGATACTGATTTTAAAGTGTCTTCTAATTTTGTCTAATAAGAAATGTTCACTCGTATTATATAAATCATCAAATAAACTTAATTTAAGTAAGTTGAGTAAGACAATGTTTCTAACGGTTTTTGGTTGTTCCGTGAAAAAGTCAATCGTTTCTTCTAAATCACTACTTAAACTGAATGTGTATTCTTTAATGATGTCATCGCCAACTTCCGCGAGCATCATGTTTAAAATGCGTGTTTCATAAGAGGTCGCTTCCCCATCGACAGCGACCATATGAATCGCTAAATCTAAAAATTTTAGTTTTTGTTTTCTGTTTAACATTGATAATAACATACACTTATCTCCCTTTATTGTATATTTTTAATATTTCTTCCGTCCATTTTCCCGCTTCATAAATATAAAGGGGTTCTAAGACGATTAGATTGCCTTCTTTTGCATCTTTTCTTGCTTCAAATAAAACATGGTTTGGTTTGGTGTTTTTCTTTGGATAAACAAACCGAATTGTTTTAGGCTCTAGTTTATGTTTTCTTAAGTAGGATAAGACATCGGTTAACCGGTCTGGTTTATGAACTAAATAAAGTGAGCCTTTGGGTTTTAAAAGTTTATAGGCTTCTTCAATTAAAGCCTCTAGGGTAATAAACACTTCATGTCTTGCGATTGTTTTATAATCGGTTTGATTGACAATTGATGTTTCTTTGTATTTAAAATAGGGTGGGTTTGATACGACAATATCAAAATCTTTAAATGTGTCGCTAATACCTTTTATGTCTTTATGTATCAGTGTAATTTGATCATCAAGATTGTTTTCACTAACGGACATTTGAGCGAGTTTTAATACGTCTTCTTGAATATCAACACCGATGATGTGAGCGTTGGTAGAAAGCGTTAAATACATTGGTATTACAGCGTTTCCCGTTCCAAGGTCAATGATTTTTTTTGTTGTTTTCTTCACCTTTACAAAATCCGCCAACAACATCGAATCGATGGAGAATGAAAACATCTTAGGATCTTGATAAATGATGTATTTAGGGTAACCTAAAAGATCATTTTTTACCACGTTTAACCTCTTCTACAGGGTATGTTTGTGCACTACCATCTTCAAAGAGTACACGGACTTGTCGTTTTAATATTTGAATACTTATAACTTTACCACGACCATTTTCAGTTAAGACATACTCATTTACATCAGGCATATCTTGTCTTAATTCTTCATAGTAGTCATTTTCATATTTAATACAACAAAGTAACTTCCCACAAGCCCCGCTTATCTTTTGCGGGTTTAGTGAAAGGTTTTGGTTTTTAGCCATTTTAATACTGACATTATCAAAAGTCCCTAAAAAAGTTTGACAACACGTAATTAAACCGCATGGTCCAATACCACCAATAAATTTAGCCCCATCACGGGATCCAACTTGTCTTAATTCGATTCTTGTTTTATACACTTCATTTAAGTCTTTAACAAGTTGTCTAAAATCCACGCGTTGTTCGCTTTCAAAATAAATAACTAATCGATCTCTATCTAATGTGTATTCACTAGCCAACACTTTCATATCGAGTTGGTTTTGTCTTACTAAGTCTTTGGTTGTTTGAATGACTTCTTCTTCTAAGGTTCGGTTATACGATGCGTTTTTTTCATCTTCCTCGGTGGCGAGTCTAAGAATGGGTTTAATTTCAATATCGTTTTGTTCAATATGCTTGATTTCACCGATAACTTTTCCAAGCTCAATACCTCTAATGGTTTCTACAACAACCAAGTCACCATTTTTTACATCTATATTTACAGGGTCAAAGAAATATCTTTTCCCGGCTTTTTTAAATTGTATTTCTACAACGTGCATAAGACACCTCCTAAAGGTTTAATAAAAGTTCATTAAACGCTAAATCTAAGTTTACATTAAAATTTAGCTTTAAAATCAGTTCTTGAATTTGTTCTACATTTTTTAAGATTTTCTTCTTAGGTAATTTATAGTTTTGGTATCGTTCTATAAATGAACTTAGTGATACGGGTTCTTTCGTTGCCATTTTAAACAAATCCAAGTAAAAAACAAGTAACAATTGAAGAAAATAACTTAAATACTGCTTATCATATTTAATATCATTCATGTGTTTATCACTATAAAGCCAAATCGATTCTTTATTAACTAACGTTTCAATAAAGCCATCAAACACATAAAGTAAGTGTTTGATTTTAGCATCTTCAAAAAGCAGTTTTAATGTGTCAATATTTTTATCTAAAAAAGGTAACACCTCAGCTTCAAAGTGATCAACACCCAGTGATAAAAGTTTATCTCTTAAATCACTTTCTGTAGGGGCTGGTAGGTTAATGTTTTGGGCTCTAGATAAAATAGTATTAATAACCCTTTCTTTATTGGTCGTTAGTAAAAATCCAACCGTTTTAGTAGAGGTAGGTTCTTCTAAAAATTTAAGCAGTTTATTGGCTGCAGGAATCGTAAACGTATCCGCATGGTCAATAATAAATATACGATAACCATCAACTAAACTAGTTTTAGAAAATTCAGCTTGAAGTTCTTCGATTTGTTCGACTTTAATGGTGGTTGTTTCCGGTTCAATAAAATATACATTAATATGGCCTCTTCGAACCACATCAATATCTTGTTGAAGTAAGTAAGAAGCCACCTCAAAGCTCACTTTTTTCTTTCCAGAACCTTTTGGCCCAGATAATAAGTATAAGTGAGATAACTTATTATTTAGGTGTGCCTGTTTAAATAAAGAGACGATTTGATCGGTATTCTTCATAGTAGTTCCTTTATTTTATCTAGTGTTCTTTTTGTTAAGGTATCGATATTACAATTACCATCAACAACAATAAAGCGATCACTATAAGTTTTTGCCAACAACAAATACCCTTCTCTTACTTTACGGTGAAAGGCTAATGATTCATGATCAAGCCTGTTAGCACCACCACGGGAAATCGCTCTTTGTAGGCCTTTTTCTGGGTCAGAATCAATGTATATGGTATAGTTTGGCAAATGCTCAACTGCATAGTGGTTAACTTTTAACACCGCATCAATACCTAAGTTTCTTGCATACCCTTGATACGCTAAACTTGAATCTAAATAGCGATCACATAAAACAATATAACCTTTTTCTAGTTTAGGCAAAATAATTTCATCTAAGTGTTGTGCTCTACTTGCCGCAAACAACAACGCTTCTGTTTTAGGAGAAAGCGCTGTGTTTTTATTATCTAGGATAATGTGTCTAATATCTTCCGCGATTAAAGACCCGCCTGGTTCACGCGTAACATAGACTTTTAAGCCTTTTTCTTTTAAATATGTATTAACGGCTCTAATAATCGTTGTTTTTCCTGAGCCTTCGCCACCTTCGAACGTTATAAACATAGTCATCAAATCCTTATCTTCTTATACTATTATAGTATACTATGATTCTTAAGTATATTCAAACTAAAAAAAGACCCTTTCTTAGAGGGTCTCATTGATTATATCCTTTAGTTTTCTTGTTTGAGTTCATAGAAAAATAATTTCTTAATATCTTCCATCTTTAAAAAGGGGTATAAAATATCCATATTCATATCTATTTTCCCTTCAATGTATTGATCTACCAGTTCACCAAGTAGTTCTTCCGATACAAAAGGAACTAACGTTTGAAGGTTTTTACTCTCTTTCTTAACTTCATGCATGAAGATTTTATCACACGCTTCTTGGTTTAAGAAAGGTAGGATAACCGCTAGTTTTACATCTTGGAAATATTCGCTATCTGAAAGGATTTCTTCAACAATTTTAGCTTTTTCTTCTTCGGCTAAAAAGGGCAATATTTTTAGTAGTTTACTTGTTTTAGAGTTGGGGTTTGATGAGTCGTCTTTACTAAATGCTTTTTTAAAAGCATCACCAATCATATCACCAAACTCTTTAAACTCTAAAACACTGGAGTTTGCTGGTTTCTTTTTAGATAGGACATTAAGCTCATCTTCAATATCAGACAACTCAACTTTGATGTCAATCAGTTCTAAGATATATTCATCAAAGTTAGCGATGATATCGGTAATATCATCATCTGTTTGATTTCCCTCTTTAAGATCGTTTATGAGTGTTTTTGCGTCTAATATGTTTTGATCATAATCTTGAAAGTAAGAAAGAACATAATTGAGTCTTTCATGAAGTTTTTGATAGCCTAAACGGTTTTGTTTTGCGCGTTCTGCTTCAAGGGTTTGTTTTAAAGAGATTGCTTTTTCTTTTAGCGGTAATGCGCCTTCTTTAAGTGATTCCATTTTCTTAGTGAGTTCATCAACGTGTTCGTTCATGACTTTCACTTCTTTTCTTTTAAGTCGTTTTAACATAATTCCCTCCTAGTAAGTACTTAAGTTCTGAGGTTGTAAGTTTGGTTGATAAGTCGCTTATATTTACCTTTAGGCTACCTTCTTTTACCTTTTTAAGTAACGTCATCCTCTCAAGGGGCGAAAACTGATAAAAGACGGTTGGTAGGTCCACAACTAACTCGCCACTCATAATCTTATTAATGATTAAATAGCGATCATGGCTTTTAAAGAGATCATTTTCATCGAATTCTGTTTTTTCATTTAAACATAAAATCTCTTCAAATGTCACATTAAATAACCTGGATAGTAATAAGATGTTATCAATGGTGGGAATACTTTGCCCATTTTCCCATTTAGAAAGAGCTTGACGACTTACATAAAGCTTTTCTGCGAGTTCATCTTGAGTTAAATGATTTGAAACTCTTAGGGATTGAATTTTCTTACCGACGCTTCTTAAATCAATCATTTTACTACCTCACAGTTTCATTTTAACAACCTATAAGAAAAAAGACACGCAATTGTTAGTTGCGTTCATAATCTACCTCTACTAAGTATAACCCCTCAGGATTAATGGTTTTACCACAGAGGTTTCGATCTTTTGTTTCAAATATCGTATCAATTATGGAAAGTGGTTTTTTACCTGAGCTAATATCTAAAATGGTACCTACCATTTTTCTTACCATATATTTTAAAAAGCCATTACCAATAAAGGTAATAATAATTCTACTTTGATCAACAACGACATTCGCATCATAAATGGTTTTTATAGTGGGTTTATCTTTCACATACCCCGCAAAACCATAAAAGTCATGGGTTCCAATAAACGATTTTGTGGCTTCTTTTAATAACGCAATATCGATTTTATAGGGGTAGTATAATTCATGACTTCTTTTAAAAACATCAAATTCTTGATTAATAATATATTTATACGTTTTTTTAACGGCACTATGACGTGCGTTAAAGTGATCACTAACGACTTCGACTTCTTTGATGTATATATCTTTAGGTAAATAGCTATTTAAAGCCTTTTTAAACTGTTCACACGTCATTTTTAGATGTGATTTGAAGTCAAACACTTGCCCTAAGGCGTGAACCCCTTTATCGGTTCTTCCTGAAGCGATAATCTTAATTGGTTTTTTATGAATTTTAAAAAGGGCTTGATTGATTTCAGCTTCTATAGAATGGCTGTTTTGTTGTTTTTGAAAACCATGATAATGGGTACCATCATAACTTAGGGTGACTTTATAACGCAATCTGAATCACCCCTACTCTAAGTAAAATAGATGTGGTTAGTAGACCTAAACAAACAAACAAAACAAAAATATCAAAGACGCGCATTTTAAGCATATCTACCTTTGTTCTTTTGCCACCGATAATATAGCCTCTTGCTTCCATCGCATTGGCTAAATCTTCCGCACGCTTAAAGGAGATTACAAAAATTGGAATAAGCAGTGAAACAATTTGAGTGATTTTATCTTTGAGTTTTGATTCACTAAATTCAACACCACGAGACGCTTGCGCTTTCATGATTTTTTGCGTTTCATCTAATAGTGTGGGTATAAATCTTAGTGTTAAAGATAACATCGTTGCAAGCTCTCCAACGGGAAACTTAATGACCTTTAAGGGTCTTAATAATGACTCAAGACCATTTGTAATATCCGTAGGTAGGGTTGTAAAGGTTAATAAACTAGAAAGCATCACAACAATCATGATTCTTAACAATAAAAAGCCTGTATATTGTAGCGCCAACTCCCTAATAACAAACTCATACGTAAAATCTTGAAGTCCAATTAGGGTTGAAGGGAGTATTGCTTGTACATAGAATATTAAAAACACCACTAAGAAAAACAGTATTATTTTAAACTTAATATACCTTTTAATAAGAAAATAGATAATTACTATCGTCATCATCGCAAGCACACTTAAGGGACCAATATACATCGTTTGTTGTAGTAAAACATTCCCTTCTTGAATGGAAAATATTTGAATAAAAAAGGTAAATGTTAGTAAAAAGATTAAAGGTTTCATACCTCTTATCATCTTTAAGAAAGGGACACGTGTTGAGAAAATCATCACAATCATAAGCCCAAACATGATGCTCATTAAAAATAGGTTACTGAGTAAGAAGGTTGTAACCAATAAGATAACTAAAGCACTGATTTTTATACGAGGGTCTAGTTTATATATCCAAGATGAACCATGCACATATTGACCAATGACAATATTATTCATTTGCTCACCTCTTTTAAGTACGCTAAAACATCTTCAAATGAAAATAGGTTTTTAAATGGAATACCAATTTGTTCATTTAAATAATGCATAACTTCTATGGTTTTTGGCTTAGCTAAATGAAATGAATCAAAATCTTTTTGGGAAAACAAATCCTCTTTACTTCCATCAAAGACAATTTGACCTTCATCCAAAACGACCACTCTAGAAGCGTAGTTAGCGATGATGTCCATATCATGGCTAACTAAGATGATGGTTTTATCATTTTCTTTATGAAGTTTGTAAAACAAATCCATAATCTCTTTAGAACCTTGTGGGTCTAAACCCCTGGTTGGTTCATCTAATACTAAAATATCAGGCTCCATCGCAAGAATACCCGCAATAGCTACCCTTCTCATTTGTCCCCCACTAATTCTAAAAGGACTTTTTTCAAGTAAATCCTCAGATAATCCGACAAGTTTTGCAGCCATTAATGCTTTTTCTTTTGCTTCTTCATTTGATAATCCAAAATTCTTAGGTCCGAACATAATATCTTTAAGAATGGTTTCTTCAAATAATTGATATTCTGGAAATTGAAATACCAAACCAACCCTTTTTCGAATGGGTCCAATTTTTTGTTTTTTCTTTTGGGGTAGGGTATGTTCAAAAATGAATACATTGCCCCTAGTTGGTTGCAATAAGGCATTCATATGTTGAACCATGGTTGTTTTACCACTACCGGTTTGACCACACACTGCAATAAATTCCCCTTTATCAATTTGTAAATTAATATCTTTTATCGCTTCATACTGTTGGTCTTTAACCCCTCTATAAGAAAAGCTTACTTCTTTAAACTGTATTGCCATAGCGCATCCATCAATTTCTTATTTTCTTTTAATTGTGCATCTTCAAAAGCAGTTTCATATAGTTTTAGACCAAAGGGGATGTCTAAATCTATTTCTTTTAAGATGCTAGAATTTTTAAAGACTTCATCCGGTGTTCCATCAAACATAATGTTGCCATCACTTAACACAACCACTCTATCTGCCTTTCTTGCAAATTCTAAGTCGTGTGTAATGGTAATAAGGGTTTTATTGTATTTGGTGTTTAATTCCATAATAAAATCACTAATTTCTTTTGTGCCTTCTGGATCTAACATTGAAGTTGCCTCATCAAAAATCATAATATCTTGATTCATCGCTAGTGCCCCAGCAATCGCAACCCTTTGTTTTTGCCCACCCGATAGTTGGTGTGGTTCTTTATCTAGATAACCCTCCATACCAACAACTTTAATGTATTTATCAATCAGTTCTAACATTTCTGGTTGAGGGGTTTGTTGATTTTCAAGCCCAAAAGCGATATCGTGCTTCACTGTAACCCCAACAAATTGATTGTCTGGGTTTTGAAATACAATACCGACGTGTTTTCTGATTTGTGAAAGATTATTTGTAGTCATGAGCATATCATTAATATGAATTTCACCTTTCGTTGGTTCAATCAAACCAACCAACAATTTAGCTAAGGTACTTTTGCCACTTCCATTGTGTCCTACAATGGCTGTCCATGTTCCATCTTCAATGTTAAGGGAAATGCCTTTAAGTGCTTCATGTCTATTGTCATATGAAAAATATAAATCCTTAATTTTTATCATCTTAACTCCTTATTGCTTATATATTATAACATAGTTTAATTAACTAAAAAGCAAATTAGTAGAATACATCTAGCAAAGTGATATAATATGTTTAGAACCAAGAAAAATGGAGGTATGATATTATGACATTAGTAATAACAAAAGAAAACTTTAACGAAGTAGTATTAAACAGCAAAAAACCAGTATTAGTAGACTTCTATGCGGATTGGTGTGGGCCATGTAAAATGCAATTACCAATCGTTGATGAAGTTGCAAAAGAAGTTGGAGAAAACGCAGTTGTTGGTAAAGTAAATGTAGACCAACAAGGTGAACTAGCTCAAATGTTTGGGGTTAGAAGCATTCCTACTTTAGTTGTTTTCGAAAATGGAAAAGTTACACAAAATGGTGTTGGTTTCCATCCAAAAGATAAACTGATTAAAATGCTTGGTCTATAATCGGAATATCGCGCTATTAAAACAAAAACGCAAGCTAAATGCTTGCGTCTTTTTTATGATAAAATGTACTTATTTTAAACAATATCCACACCAAACCTACCCCAAGCATTGTATGGCCTAATCCAGCTAAGCCTGAAATTGAAGCGTCTAATCCTTTTGTTAGTGATAGATTATATACTTCTATTGAACCTCTTGTAACGATCATAATAATCGTAAGTGAACCACCTATAATATATAAATACCAAGGTATTTTTATATCTGAGATGTCTTTATTGGTTTGATGAAGCATTAACCCTAATAATAGGGGAATCATCGCCCCTAACACAAGTGTATGTGTATGGGCAACCGATAACATTGTCTTTTGACCAACGGTATCATAAAAGTTCATAAACTTCGTCAGTTCTCTATAATAGATACCTAATGATAAACCGATAATCGTAAAGATAATGACATAGGGAAGTATTCTTTTCATTTAAACACCCTACAATTTAGTATCGTCAATAGAATCTAGGAATGCCATCAGTGGTTTAATGGTTTTCTTAATGGTGCCTTCTATAAATGGGCTATTTAATCCAGACTCTTCTATTAATCCAACAAAGCCTTTCGTACCACCCAGTGTACATAATTTATAATAAGATTGCCATGCTTTTTCATGGTTTTCTCTATTTAATATCCAATATTGGAACGCAACCACTTGAGCGAGCGTATAATCGATGTAGTAAAATGGTGAACTAAAGATATGACCTTGCCGGTACCAATACGTTCCTTTTTCCATAAATGAATCATCATCGTAGTCTTTATTAGGTAGGTAGATTTTTTCAAGTCTTCTCCATGTTTGCTTTCTTTCTTCTGGTGTCATGGATGGGTTTTTATAAACTTCATGTTGAAACTCATCAACTAAAGCACCATAAGGTAGGAATGAAATCGCACCTGAAAGATGTGTAAAATAATATTTTTTAGCATCTTCTTTAAAGAATTTATCAATCCATGGCCATGCAAAGAATTCCATACTCATAGAATGAATCTCAGCTCCCTCCATACCGGGCCATCTTTGGCTTGGGATATGATGTCTTGATGAATAAACTTGAAAAGCGTGGCCCGCTTCATGGGTTAGAACGTCCACATCATGAGCTGTTCCATTAAAGTTTGCGAAAATGAAGGGGGATTCGTATTTAGGAATGTATGTACAATAGCCACCCCCACGTTTACCTGGTTTTGATTCTAAATCAAATAGATCATGTTTTAACATGAAACTAAAAAATTCATCGGTTTCTTTACTCATTTCTTTATACATCAATTTTGCGGCACTGACAAGTTCATCTTTCGTGCCTTTAGGTGTAGGATTACCAGATAAAAAAGCGATGGTATCGTAACTCTTTAAGTCTTTAATACCTAAACGTTTAGATTTTCTCTTGTGTAGTTTAGAAACCGCTGGTACAACCACTTCTTTTATTTGTTCTCTATACTTATAAACATCTTCATGATTATAGTCGGTTCTATCCATACGATAATACCCAAGTTCAATAAAGTTTTCATAGCCTTTAATTAAAGCCATTTCATGTCTTACTTTAACAAGTTTGTCATAGATTTCATCGATCTTATCTTCGTTTTCTTTAAAGAAGCCAGAAACTTTAAGTTGTGCTTTATGTCTAGTATCTCTATTGATATGTTGGATGAATGGGCTCATTTGCGTTAATGTGTATGTTTTACCTTCAAATTCAATTTGAGCACTCGCAATCAGCTTATCATATTCCGTAGAGAGCTTGTTTTCCTCAATTAGTAGAGGAATCATTTTTTCATCAAACGCTTTTAGTCCAACTTCAATTTGGTCAAAGAAATATTGACCAAACGCTTTGACTAAGTGATCCTTATGGACACTATTAAAAGCCAACTGATTAAAATCATTTGCAAATTTCGAAAGTAGCGGTTGATTTTCATCTAAATACTTTCTTTCTTCTAAATAAAATTCATCTTTTGTATCCACGGTATGTCTTATGGATGCTAAAACAGCCATACTAGACACCTCATCCATAATTTTAAATGATTTACGTATAATTTGTTCTTGTCTATTTGCATCCGCTTGTGCAAATTCATTAATAAGGTGTTGTAACTCTTCACCTATTTTTTTAACATCTGGTCTTTTGTAAATGTATTCATTAAATGTCATAAAAGCCTCCTTATGATTATATATTCTATTATACACTATGTTATGGCATCTATAAATATAGTATAACCATGCCTATTTTTTTATACTATGTATAATTAATAATTTATACATATAATTATATTGATAATTATTTCATTTAAACATAAAAAAAAGACTATTATAGTTACCTACAATAGTCCATTAATTATTATTCTACAAACTCAATGATTGCCATGGGTGCATTATCACCACGTCTTGGCATGATTTTGTATAATCTTGTGTAACCACCTTCACGTTCTTGAAATCTAGGTGCGATTTCATCGAATAACTTTTGAAGGGCTGTTTGTGTTTCTGAAACTTGCTCAGGACGAATCAATTTTGCAGCTTGTCTTCTTGAATGAAGGGTATTCTTTTTACCTAAAGTTACCATTTTATCTGCTAAACGTTTTAATTCTTTTGCTTTAGCTTCAGTCGTTTGTATTCTTTCATTAATGATTAAATCCGTAACTAAGTCTCTTAATAATGCTTTTCTTTGAGAACTTGAGCGTCTTAATTTTGAATATGCCATAATATCTCCTTATTCTACATTAGAAGTGTCTTCTTGTTTTCTACCAATAAAACTTGGAGCGAATGACAATCCTAATTCATCTAGTTTATCTTTAACTTCTTTTAATGATTTTCTACCTAAGTTTCTAACTCTCATCATTTCTTCTTCACTCTTCTTAGTTAATTCCGCTAAGGTATTAATACCGGCACGTTTTAAACAGTTGAATGAACGAACGGATAAATCGAGCTCTTCAATAGGTTTATCTAACTTTTTATCTTCAGTTGCTTCAGGTGATTCACCCATAAAGTCTAGTTCATGTGTTGCCTCATCTAAATCAACGATAACCGTTAAGTAGTCAATCATCATTTTACTAGCTAGAGAAACCGCTTCATGAGGCTTTAATGCGCCATTTGTTTCGACTTCCATTTCTAGTTTATCATAGTTTGCATCTCTATCAACTCTTGTTTTATCTACTTTATATGAAACTCTTAATACTGGTGTGAATAATGAGTCGATCGAAATCGTACCTATTACATTTGAAAATACCTTGTTACTTTCAGAACCAACATAGCCAATGCCACGTCTTACGGTTAAGAACATAGATAGTTTGCCACCTTCACTAAGTGTAGCAATCACTTGATCAGGGTTAATCACCTTGAGTTCTGTGTCTACGCTAAAATCACCCGCTGTAACTACGCCTTCACCACTCGCATGAAGTTCAATATGTTTTTCAAAGTTTGAATCGATTGAATCGGTATGGAAAATTACTCTTTTTAAGTTAAGAACGATACTCATGACATCTTCATGAACACCTTCAATCGTTTGAAATTCATGCTCCACACCATCAATTCTCACATTGACAATGGCTGTCCCTGGTAAACTTGATAATAAAATACGTCTAAGTGTATTACCAATGGTTGTACCATAGCCTCTTTCAAGCGGTGAAATGGTGAATGATGCTTTATTGGGGTTTTTAGGGTCTGTTTCTACTTTAACATCTGGTTTAGAAAATTTTAATTCTTGCAAAATGATTACCTCCCTTTACTTACTAACCGCGTGGTCGTTTTGGTGGACGACAACCGTTATGTGGTACTGGTGTAACATCACGGATTGATGTAATTTCTAAACCCGCTGCTTGTAGAGAACGAATCGCAGCTTCTCTACCAGGACCAGGTCCTTTAACACTTACATCAACTTTGATCATACCTTGATCTAAAGCCGCTTTAGCTGCAGCTTCTGCACTCATTTGGGCTGCAAATGGTGTTGATTTTTTAGACCCTTTAAAGCCTAATGCACCGGCACTACTCCAAGCGATTGCGTTACCAGCTTGGTCTGTAATAGTGACGATAGTGTTATTAAATGTAGTATGAATATGAGCCATTCCAAGTGGCACATTTCTTTTAACACGACGACGTGTAACTCTTCTTTTCTTTGCCATTTATAATGCCTCCTATTTCTTTTTCTTAGTGATAGCTTTTGCTTTACCTTTACGGGTTCTAGCGTTGTTTTGTGTATTTTGACCACGAACAGGTAAACCTCTTCTATGTCTCATACCACGGTAGCTACCGATTTCCATTAAACGTTTAACGTTCATAGAAACTTCTCTTCTTAAGTCACCTTCTACGTGATATTTAGTGACTTCTTGACGAATACGACCTAATTCATCTTCGGTAAGGTCTTTAACTCTAACGCTTTCATCAACGTTAGCTTCTTGTAATATTTGTTGTGCTAAAGGTCTTCCAATACCATAAATGTATGTTAAAGAAATGACCACTCTTTTTTCTCGTGGAATATCCACGCCTGCTATACGTGCCATAATATTCTCCTATTATCCTTGTCGTTGTTTGTGTTTTGGATTTTCACAAATAACCATTACTCTACCTTTGCGTTTAATTATTTTACATTTATCGCAAATAGGTTTTACTGATGCTCTTACTTTCATATATATTACCTCCTACGGTATGTAATTCTTCCCCTAGTTAGATCATATGGTGATAACTCTACTGTAACGCTATCACCAGGTAAGATGCGTATGTTGTGCATACGGATTTTACCAGATACATGTGCTTCAACGATATGCCCATTTTCAAGTTGAACTCTAAACTTGGTATTGGGCAGAACTTCTACAACTTTTGCTTGTACTTCAATTAAATCTTCTCGTGCCATAAATCCTCCTTTAAAGTTCTGTTAAAATTTCATAACCATCATCTGTGATGGCGATCATGTGTTCAAAATGTGCACTCTTCTTTTTATCTAGTGTAACGGTTGTCCAATTGTCTTTTAAGACTTTAACCCTTTTTGTTCCTAAGTTGATCATTGGCTCTACGCATATAGTCATCCCTTTTCTTAAAAGGGCGCCTGTTTTAGGTTGTCCAAAGTTAGGTATATAAGGATCTTCATGAAGTTCCCTACCTATACCGTGTCCGGTAAACTCCTCTACGATGCCATATCCATATGGTTCTACATAAGATTGTATCGCATGAGAGATATCACCTACGCGGTTATTTGGTTTCGCTTCTTTTAAACCAGCATATAGGCTGTTTAGAGTAACATCTAATAGCTTTTGATCCGCTTCACTAATTTTACCTACACCATACGTCCAAGCTGAATCGCCATGGAATCCTTCATAATAAACACCAATATCAAGCGTAATAATGTCGCCTTCTTTTAATTTAGTGTTTGAAGGTATCCCATGCACTACCACTTCATTAACTGATGTACAAATGGATCCTGGAAACCCGTTATATCCTTTGAAAGAGGGGATTCCTCCAAGAGAATAAATAAACTTCTCAGCAATCTCATCTAATTGTTTTGTGGTAACGCCTGGTTTGATGTGTTTTTTTAACTCTTCACGGGTAAGGGCGACCATGTGGCCGGCCTTACGCATGAGAGAGATTTCGTTTTGTGATTTAATGGTAATCATTCTTTATCACCAATTAATTGTTTAAACTGTAAAAAAGTTCCCTCGGCTGATAGTGCACCATCTACATCCACAATGATTCCTTTATCTTTATAATAATTGATAATGGGTTCTGTTTTGTTATGGTAGACTACAAGCCTTTCTTTAATTACATCTTCAGTGTCATCGCTTCTTTTAACTAGTTTGGTTCCACAAATATCACAGATGTTTTCTACTTTAGGTCTTAAATCTGAATGAATGTTATATATTGCGCCGCACTTAGGGCAAGTTCTTCTGCCTGTAACGCGTTTAATTAATAAGTCTTCATCAGCGTATAAGTTAATTGCATAATCTATTTTTAAGCCTTGGCTTTCTAAGAACGCATCTAAAAATAACGCTTGAGGTACCGTTCTAGGATAACCATCTAGTAAAAATCCTTTTTTTGCATCGTCTTCTAAAAGTCTTGATTTAACCATTTCATTGGTTAATTCATCATTTACAAATTGACCTTTGTCTAGTATCGCTTTTAGTTCAAGTCCGAGTTTTGAACCTTTCTTGATTTCTTCGCGAAACATTGCGCCGGTTGATATATGAGGAATGTGATAATGTGCCTCAATGAAAGGACCTTGTGAGCCTTTTCCGGATGCTGGTGGACCCATAATTATTAGTCGCATATGATCACCTAAAATATTCCTTTATACTCTTGTTCTGTTGCTTGAGTTATAATTTGCTTCGATGTTTCTAAAGCAACCCCAACAACGATCAATAAGCTCGTACCACCTATAGTGATGACTTGTGCTTCTTGTGGTGTGAAGCTAAAGATCACAGATGTAATAATCGGTAGTGCTGCTAAAATCATTAAATATAATGACCCTAAAATGGTAATCTTAAATAATAATCTTGATACAAAGTTTTCCGTATCCGCCCCTGGACGTATCCCAAGAATGTATGCATTACTCTTTGATAAGTTATCTGCAACTTGTTCTGGGTTTAACATTAAGAACGAATAGAAAAATGCAAATACCAAAATTAATAACATATATAGGACAAAGCCTATTGGTTGATGGTAGGAAAAGATTTGGTTAAACCAATAACCGACACCACCACTTGATTCTTGTGAAAAGAACCCTGCTACTGATAGAGGTATTGACAAAATAGTTGATGCAAAGATAACTGGAATTACCCCTGCGGTGTTTAACTTAATTGGTAAGTTTGAGTCTGTTTGTCCTTGTCCACTTCGTCTATTTGCATATTGAATAGGGATTTTTCTTTTCGCAAGTTCTAAATACGTAACCGCGATTAAGATTCCTAAGAATAATACCAATATTAAAATAAAGAAGAACACATTTAACCCACCACCAGGAATGATGTATTTATTCCAAAGTGCAACAACCATCGCAGGAAGGGATGGAATGATACCTGCCACAATTAACATACTTGCGCCATTACCAATACCATAACGTGTGATTAAATCAGCTAACCACATCGCAATCGCTGTACCTGCTGTAACCATAAGTGCGATAAATATATAAACGTGTACGCCATCCATAATACCAGGATCAGTAATTGAATAACGCATACCTAAAACAAATATCATACCTTGAATGAACGCAAGGAATAACCCTAAGATTCGTGTTAAACGGTTTAATTTTCGTTTTCCGTTTTCGCCTTGCTCACTCCACTCTTTTAACACAGGAACAATGTCCATTTGGAGTAATTGAACAACAATCGATGCGGTGATGTATGGGCTAATACCCATTGCCATTAATGAAAATCTACCAAGGGCTCCCCCTGAGAAGTTATTCAAAATGGCAATAAAGCCGCTATCAATAATATTTGCAATACCACTCGTGTCAACTAAGGGAATGGGTACCCACATTAATAATCTAAATAAAAATAGAATGAGTATGGTAATCCCAATTTTTACTAACAGCTTTGTGTTTGAAAAAATGGCTCTAAAAGTACTCATACTAGATCACCTCTGCGGTTCCGCCTGCTTGATTAATCGCATCAAGAGCATTTTTTGAAAAAGCATGTGCACGAACGGTTAGTTTTTTCTCTAACGTTCCATAAGCTAATACTTTTAACCCTGAGTTTAACTTTCTAATAATTCTCTTTTCTAATAATACTTCTGGTGTTACCACATCATCATCTTCAAATACGTTTAAATCTTTTAAGTTTATCGTAGCGTATTCGATATGGTTCACATTTTTAAATCCACGTTTAGGAATACGTTGGAAGAAGGGAATTTGTCCACCTTCAAAGCCTGGGCGAGGTTGGTTTCCACTACGTGCTTTTTGTCCTTTATGACCTTTACCACTAGTTTTACCATGACCAGAACCCATACCGCGTCCTACACGTTTCCTTGATTTTCTTGCACCTTCATTAGGTTTTAATTCGTGTAACATAGTAACCTCCTAATGCACTTCTACAACGTCTACTAAGTGTTTGATTGTTTCAATCATTCCTACAATAGCGTCGTTCTTTTCTTTAACAACTACTTGGCCAATTTTTCTAAGTCCTAAGGCATGAGCTGTTTTACGTTGATTAGGTTTTCTAGCAATTAAACTTCTTGTTAATGTGATTTGTAGTTTCATTACATTAACCTCTCAACTTCTACACCACGTAATAGGGCAACTTCTTCAGCGGTTCTTAAATTTTCAAGACCATTGAATGTTGCTCTGACGGTGTTAATTGGAGACTTAGATCCAATAGATTTAGATAAAATATCTTCAATGCCTGCTAATTCGCAAATGGTTCTTACTGCCCCACCCGCAATCACTCCAGTACCTTCGCTTGCTGGACGTAAGAATACTTGTCCGGCACCAAACTTACCATTGATTTCATGAGGGATAGTCCCACCAACCAAAGATATTTTAACTGTGTTTTTTCTTGCATTTTGAATCGCCTTTTTAATTGCATCTGGTACTTCTTGAGCTTTACCTAAACCAAAGCCCACAGTGCCATTTTTATCTCCAACCACAACAAGGGCTGAAAATCTAATTCTTCTACCACCTTTAACAACTTTAGTAACTCTATTAATAGAGACTACGCGGTCCTCAAATACGTCTACTTCACGTTCTCTTCTTTGTCTTTGTTTACGCATGATTCCCTCCTAAAATTGCAAGCCGGCTTCTCTTAATGCTTCGGCTAATGCTTTAATTCTTCCATGATATAAGTAACCACTTCTATCGAATACGATTGTAGTGATTCCTTTTTCTTTCGCTTTTTCAGCTAGTAATTTTCCAACACCTTTTGCGGTTTCAATGTTTGCGTGTTTGCCAACATCACTTGAATGCGCAAATACTAAAGTGTGTCCGTTAACGTCATCAATAAGTTGAACGTAAAACTGCTTATTAGAGCGATATACTGATAGTCTTGGTCTTTCAGGTGTACCTGAAATATGTTTTCTTATACGCAGATGACGTTTTTGACGCATTGCGTTACTTGATTGTTTTTTTATCATTTTACCCCTCCTACTTCTTAGCAGTTTTACCTTCCTTACGTCTGACGTATTCATCTTTGTAGCGAATACCTTTACCTTTATACGGTTCAGGTCTTCTTACCTTTCTTACGTTAGCCGCAAATTCTCCAACGACTTGCTTATCAATACCTTCAATAATAACAACGGTATTTCTAGGCACAGTTACTTGGATGCCTTCTGGTATTTCAAATTCGATGTTGTGTGAATACCCTGCCATAATGGTTAATACTTTACCTTGTAATTGAGCACGATATCCTGTACCAATAATTTCTAATTCTTTTTTAAATTTAGTGTGAACGCCTTCTACCATATTTGATAAAAGTGCTCTTGCAGTCCCGTGATTCTTTCTTTCTAACTCACTGTTACCACTACGTTTTACGGTAATTTGATTGTCTTCTATAGTAAGTTCAACCATATCAGAAAACTGTCTTGTTAAAGTACCTTGAGGTCCTTTAACGGTAACTAAGTTATTCTCGATTTCTACATTTACACCTTCTGGGACTTTAATCACTTTATTACCTATTCGTGACATAATTTCCCCTCCTACCAAACATAGGCGAGTACTTCGCCACCTATTTGTTGTAATCTGGCTTCTCTATCAGTCATAATTCCTTTAGAGGTACTGATTACTGCAATACCTAAACCGTTTAAGACTCTTGGTAATTCTTCTACCTTAGCGTAAACTCTAAGGCCTGGTTTCGATATCCTTTTTAATCCTTTAATGACGCGTTCGTTATTATTATATTTTAATGTAACTTTTAATACGCCTTGAGGATTTGCCCCTTCTTCAAATAAGTAATCCACAATGAAGCCTTCTTCTTTTAATACTCTTAAGACATCTTGTTTTAACTTTGAAGCAGGAATTTCTACTGTTTCATGATGCATTTGATTCGCATTTCGTATACGCGTTAGCATATCTGCGATTGGATCAGTCATAACCATGTTTTTTCCTCCTTACCAGCTGGCTTTCTTAACGCCAGGAATTTCACCTTTGTAAGCCATTTCTCTAAAACAAATACGGCATAAACCAAATTTTTTATATACAGCATGAGGTCTTCCGCAAATACTACATCTTGTGTAAGCTCTACTGGAAAACTTAGCTTTTCTTTGTTGTCTAACTATTTGTGATTTTTTAGCCATATTATCCTACTTTCTAAACGGCATACCGAGTTGTTTTAAAAGCGCTCTGCCTTCTTCATCGGTTTTAGCCGTTGTTACGATAACAATATCCATTCCTCTAACTTTTTTAACGTTATCATAGTTAATTTCTGGGAATATTAATTGTTCCTTAACTCCGAGTGTATAGTTACCTCGGCCATCAAATGATTCTTTAGATACCCCTCTAAAATCTCTTACTCTTGGTAGAGCGATTGAGATGAGTTTATCTAAGAAATAATACATTCTTTCCCCTCTAAGGGTTACTTTACAACCAATGGCCATACCTTCTCTTAATTTGAAGTTAGCGATTGATTTTTTAGCTTTACTGACAATGGGTTTTTGACCGGTGATTAAACCAAGTTCAACAACAGCGTCATCTAAGGCTTTAGGGTTAGCAACCGCATCACCCACACCCATATTCACTACAATCTTTTCGATTTTTGGAACTTCCATGACGGATGTGTAGTTAAATGTTTTCATTAATTCTGGTTTAATTGTTTCATAATGATCTCTTAATCTACTCATAATACACCTACTTATCTAGGATTTCGCCAGACTTTTTAGCGTAGCGAACCTTTTCCCCATTTACAATTTTATAACCAATACGTGTTGGTACACCTAATTTAGGATCAACAATCATTACATTTGAAACATGAATTGGTGCTTCAATTGTAACAATGGTTCCTGATTCATTGGTTTGTGTGGGGGCTTGATGTTTTTTAACCATGTTAACCCCTTGAACCAAAACTCTATTTTCTTTAGGAAATGATCTTAATACGGTACCAGTTGTACGTGTTTTCTTGCCTTTTTTATCGATGGTATATTTATTTTTACCAGCAATAACAGCAACAGTATCTCCAACTTTTATATGCATAATATCCTCCTAAAGTACTTCTGGAGCTAGAGATATAATTCTCATGAAATTCTTTTCTCTTAACTCTCTTGCCACCGGACCAAATATTCTTGTTCCACGTGGGTTTAAATCTTCTTTAATAATAACTGCTGCATTATCATCAAACTTAATGTATGAACCATCTTTTCTTCTTAAACCTGTTTTTGTTCTCACAATAACAGCTTTAACAATTTCACCTTTTTTAACGGCTGAGTTTGGAGCAGCTTTTTTAACGGTCACAGTTACAACATCGCCAATGTTAGCGTATCTTCTTCTTGTGCCGCCTAAAACTTTAATAACTAATACTTCTCTTGCGCCTGAGTTATCGGCGATATTTAATCTACTTTCTTGTTGTATCATGGTTGCCTCCTTATAACACTTCAGCAACTTCAACAATCTTAACTAATCTAAATGATTTCGTTTTAGAAATAGGACGGCATTCTTGGAATAAGACTTTGTCGCCTATTTTTGCTTGATTGTCTTCGTCGTGAACGTGGAATTTTTTAGAGACTTTAACTCTTTTTCCGTATAATCTATGTTTTTTATAACGATCAACAGAAACAACAATTGTTTTATCTGATTTATCGGATACAACCGTACCTGCAAATTGTTTTCTTACGTTTCTCATATACTACTCCTTACGCTCCGTGATGATGGTTTTCATTTGAGCAATGAGTTTTCTTACTTGTGAAATTCTTGCTGTGTTTTCTAATTGACCTACCGCAAGTTGAAATCTTAAGTTAAATAATTCAATTTTTAATTCGCTAACTCGTGTTTCTAAATCTTGTGTAGATAACTTTCTAATTTCTTGTGCTTTCATTACTCGTCACCAACCTTACGAACTATTTTTGTTCTAATCGGTAATTTATGGCTTGCTAAGCGTAACGCTTCTTTAGCTATTTCTTCAGAAACGCCACCAACTTCAAACATTACTTTACCTTGTTTAACTACGGCAACCCATGAATCTGGTGCCCCTTTACCACTACCCATACGTACTTCAAGAGGTTTTTTCGTTTTTGATAAATGTGGATAAATGTTAATCCATACTTTACCAACACGTTTCATATGTCTTGTGATTGCGATACGTGATGCTTCAATTTGTCTATTTGTAATCCAAGCACCCTCTAAAGCCATTAAGCCCCATTCACCGTTTTGAACGGTTAAGTTACCTTTTGCTTTACCTTCATATGAAATTCTATGAGGGCGTCTGTATTTAGTTCTCTTTGGAATGAGCATTGCGGTTACCTCCTCTACGTCTTCTAGGTCTTCTTGGTTCTTCAGTTCTTGGTTTTTGACCAGGTAGTATTTCACCTTTATAAATCCAAACCTTCACACCAAGTTTTCCATAAGTGGTATCCGCTTCAGCTGTCGCATAGTCAATGTCTGCGCGTAGAGTGTGTAGTGATACTCTACCTTCAGAATACCCTTCAGCTCTCGCAATTTCCGCACCGCCAAGGCGTCCTGAAACTAATGTTCTAACCCCTTTAGCGCCACTTCTTAATGCTCTTTGGATTGCGATTTTTTGAACTCTTCTAAACGATGCTCTTGCTTCTAATTGTCTAGCAATTGAATCTGCAACCAATTGTGCATTTAACTCTGGACGTCTTACTTCAACCACATTTAAGATGATTTCTTTTTTAGTCATATGTTCTAAAGTCGCTACTGCTTTGTTTTTATTTTCAGCATTTTGACCTATAACCATACCAGGTTTAGCTGTATGAAGTGTAATTTTTACTCTATCTTTAGCTTTCCCTTTTAATCTTTCAATTTGAATTTGAGCTACTTCAGCCCTTTTATACGTTTTATTTAGGAATTTACGGATTTCGTAGTCTTCTTTAATTAATGCAGGAACACGGTTCTTATCAGCGTACCAATTCGAATCCCATTCTTTGTTAATTCCTATTCTAAGTCCGGTTGGACTCACTTTTTGACCCATAGTATCCTCCTATTCCCTTTCCGCTAAAACCACCGTAATGTGGCTTGTGCGCTTTTTAATGATGTCGCCTTGTCCTTTAGCACGAGGTAGTAGTCTTTTCATTGTAATACCTTCGTTGACATAAGCTTCTTTGACGTATAGTTTTGATGTGTCCATCTGATAGTTATGTTCTGCGTTTGCCGCTGCGCTATTTATTAATTTTAAAATAACAGGTGATGCAGCTTTAGGTGTATACATTAATACCGCTTGCGCTTCTTGAATGTCTAAACCTCTTACCAGATCAATGACTAATCTTGCTTTTCTAGGTGCAATTCTTACGGTTTTTGCAATGGCTCTAGCTTCCATTATTTCTTAACAGCCTTTCTATCGCCTGCGTGACCGCGGAATGTTCTAGTGGGCGCAAACTCACCTAATTTATGCCCTACCATATCTTCTGTAATGTAGATTGGTACATGTTCTTTACCGTTGTACACCGCTATTGTGTGTCCGATAAATTCTGGGAACACTGTTGATCTTCGAGACCAAGTTTGGATAACTTTATTTTCTTTTGTTTTCTTTTGAGTTAGAACTTTATTCATTAAATGTTCATCAACAAAAGGTCCTTTTTTTACTGAACGTGCCATATGTACCCTCCTACTTCGTTCTTCTTCTTACGATTAAATCGTTAGAAGCCTTCTTAGAATCTCTCGTTTTAATACCACGAGCTGGTTTGCCCCATGGACTCATTGGGCTCTTTCTACCAATAGGTGCTCTACCTTCACCACCACCATGTGGGTGATCCACTGGGTTCATTGCAGAACCACGAACGGTAGGTCTAACGCCCATGTGTCTTTTTCTTCCTGCCTTACCAATGGTTACTAATTCATGAGATTCATTACCAACCTCACCAATGGTTGCACGGCAAGTACCTAATATCTTTCGAACTTCACCTGAAGATAGTCTCATTAAAACGTATTTGTCTTCTCTACCAAGAATTTGAGCACTTGTGCCCGCACTTCTTGCAATTTGACCACCTTTACCAGGGGATAATTCAATATTGTGTACCACAGTACCTACAGGAATATTCATAATAGGCATTGCATTACCTACTTTAATATCTACTTTCATACCACTTTCTACAGTCATCCCAACACTAATATCTTTAGGCGCAATGATGTATCTCTTTTCACCATCAATATAATGGATCAAAGCGATGTTTGCACTTCTGTTTGGATCGTATTCAATGGTTGCAACTTTTCCTACTATATCATCTTTATTTCTTTTAAAATCAATTACACGGTATTTTCTCTTTGCACCGCCACCTTGATGACGTACGGTAACTTTACCAGAATGGTTTCTACCTGCTTTTTTGTGTAATGGCTTTAATAATGATTTTTCAGGAGTCGTTGTCGTAATATCTTCAAACGTTAATACGCTCATATTTCTACGACCATTTGTCGTAGGTTTATAATTTTTAACCGCCATAAGTTAATTCTCCTTTAATTATCAAATTAAATCGCAAAGGCGTCTATTTTTTCGCCTTCAGCAAGTGTAACGTATGCTTTCTTATAGGCAGGTTTAAACCCTTCATGTTGCCCCATACGTTTGAACTTTCTAGGTACGTTAACCGTATTTACTCTTAATACGTGTACTTTGAAAATATGTTCTACTGCATTTTTGATTTCAATTTTGTTTGCTCTTTTATCTACTTTAAATGTATAGGTGTTTTCGCCTTCTATCATTTTTGTAGATTGTTCTGTAATAATAGGTTCTTTAATAATTTCATAATATTTTGTCATTTTAAAGGACCTCCTCAAAATATTTAACCGCATCCACTGTTAAAACGAGTTTTGAACAGTTCATTAATTGATACACGCTCGTGTGTGACGCGTTCTCTAATGATACATATGGAATATTTCTTGCAGATAAAATTGCGTTATCTGAAAAATCAACATCCACAAATAAAACACGTGAATCAATGGATAGGTTATTTAGTACTTCGTTAAACTGCTTTGTTTTAGGTTCGTTAATGTCGATTTTATCTAAAACAATCAGTTGTTCTCTTTGGAAGTGAAGTGCTAAGGCACTCTTTAATGCTAAGCGTCCAACTTTTTTGTTCACTTTAACTGCATAACTTCTAGGTGTAGGTCCAAATGTAACGCCTCCACCTACCCAAATTGGGCTTCTTCTTGAACCATGTCTTGCACGACCAGTTCCTTTTTGACGCCATGGTTTCTTTCCACCACCGCGTACTTCAGATCTACCTTTTGTATCTGCCGTACCTTGACGCATTGCCGCTCTTTGAGCATTCACAACATCATATAAGACTTGAGTGTTTGGCTCAATACCAAAGATTTGATCATTTAATGTTAGTAAAGAGGCTTTAGAACCATCTTGTTTATAAACTTGTACTTGCATTGTTATACTCCTTTACCAACATGTTTAATAGCTGATTTAATAACTACTAAACCTTTTTTAGGTCCTGGGATAGAACCTTTCACTAAAATTAGGCCTCTTTCTTTATCAACTTTAACGATTTCGAGGTTTTGAATGGTTTTTGTAACTGAACCCATTTGACCAGGTAATGGTTTACCTTTTAATTTACCTTTAATCGCACCCATTGATCCAGGTCCTCTATGATAACGAGAACCGTGAGACATAAATCCGACTGATTGATTGTGACGTTTGATGTTTCCTTGGAAACCTTTACCACGAGAGATGCCTTGAACATCTACGAATTCACCTTCACTAAATATATCACCAGAAACTGTATCGCCTACCGCTAAGTTTGTAAGCTCGTTAAGCACTCTATCAAAGCGGATTTCTTTAATGAAGCGCTTAGGTGCTGTGTTAGCTTTTGAAACGTGCCCTTGTTCTGGCTTGTTTGATAATGTTTCCCTTTTGTCGTCAAACCCAAGCTGAGTTGCGACATATCCATCTGTTTCAAGTGTTTTTTGTTGTAAGACAACGTTGTTAGCAACATCGATAACAGATACAGGGATGAGATGACCGTTTTCATTGAAAATTTGTGTCATCCCAAGTTTTCTACCTAAGATTCCTTTGGCCATGTTTGTTTCTCCTTTTCTAAGTTATTGTTTACTTCTTAAGCACGATATCCACACCACTTGGTAAATCGATGTGCATAAGGGCTTCAATGGTTTGAGCGTTTGGCTCAACGATTTCGATTAAGCGTTTGTGCGTTCTTCTTTCAAATTGTTCACGAGAGTCTTTGTTTACGTGTGGACTTCTTAAAATCGTGAAAATTTCTTTTTGAGTAGGTAGGGGAATTGGTCCCTTTACTTCTGCGCCTGATTTTCTAACGCTTTCGATAATCTTTTTCGCTGATTGGTCAATGAGTCTATGATCATATGCCTTTAAACGAATTTTAATTACTTCTTTTGCCATTATTCTAATCTCCTTTCGCCTATAATCTGTGTATAGACTTGCTAAGCGGAAATACCCCGGCACACTAACAACGGCTACCCGTGTGCCAACAACCTCCCGCCTCAAAGCCTTCTTGCTAAATGCGCAAGCGTTAGTTATTATATAATAAAAAAGAAGAAAGTGCAACCTTTTTTAACTAAATTTTTTGCAACTTTGCTTCTCTTTATTATTAAGTCTTCGTATTTTGCCTTTATAAAGCGATTATTATATATATAATAAATGTGTTATTTTCATCTTTTTTCTGGTTGTTTGTTGTATAAATCGATAATTGTTAAGGCTTGTTTTAAAAACGCATGTGGGATTGAAAAGTGTTTTTCCTGGGCATGAATAAGTTTAGTTAACGCATCTTCATGACTCGCTAAATCCCCACAAATGCTATACTCAATTTGATGTTTCCTACAAAATTGTGAGATGGTTTTAATCGGTTCTATCATCAGTTTTGCATAATGATGATAATCTATCGCTTTTTCTCTAGATATCCCAAACAACTCATACGATAAATCATTGGTTCCAATACTCATGAAAGCGACATCTTTATATTTTAAAATCTGATTAAAACCTTCTTTTGTTTCCATCATAATACCTACATTAGGCACTTCTCCTTTTAGATTATGTGTCTCTTTTAGCGTTTGGATTAAATCTTTTACATGGCTAAATTCTTTATCATCTCTAATCATTGGAATCATCACTTCTAAGTTACCTAATCCCTCGTTTGAGAAAAGTAATGCTTTTAATTGCTCTTCATACACATGATGAAGTATTCCAAAGAGTTGAAAGGAATCAATAAACTCATTGTTTAAGAAAAATAACTTTTTATCGCCCGTAAAATCAAACAATCGAATTTTAACCTTTTTAGGATACATTTGTTTTAAAAGATGCTTATAAATGACAACTTGTGTTTCAAAGGTTGGGTATATTTCACTGCCTAGAACAATGTGTTCTGTCCTAAATAAACCAACACCTTCAATGTGGTTTTTAACAAGTTTATCAATAGATTCGCTACTAGAAAGATTTAAATAAAGATGAAACCCACTGGTATTAAAGGTATCTTCCTGAGTTAGTTTATGGATAATGTTACTTTCTTTAGCGATTTTAAGTAAGTCTTTTGTTGGGTTTTCAATAATCCTATTTTGTTCGCTATCTAAAATAACTAGACTGTCTTCTTTAAAGCGTTTATTTGTAACTACATAGCTTATACCCTTTTCTTTTGCTAAAATAGCCGCATGCGTTAATGCAGAACCTGTTTTAGAAATGATACCCACAACTTTAGGTGGGGCATTAAAAACCAAAGAAGGTAGTAACTGATCAACCACAACAATCGTATCTTTATTGAAGGATTGTTCTATTTTTTGTTTATACATTCTCATTAACATCCGGTATTTAATATCGATAAAATCATCAATCCGTTTAATAAGATACTCATCGTTATTATTTTTTAAATAGTTAATGTATTTATCCACAACTTTTGTATAACTATAGCCTCTTGAATTTCCTTCTTTAATAAGCGTTAATGTTTCTTCGATGACTTTAGGGTCTTCTAAAAACATACGATGTACTCTAACGATATCTCTTACAATACCTGTTGTTTTTTCTTCTACTAAAAACAAATCATTGACACAAGAATCTTTTGCGTTATGAAAGAGTTGGCTTTCTGCTTCAACCGACAACTTTTCTCCTTCATTAACCAGTTCCTTCTCCATATGATATATATAACCTGAAACTGTTTTTTTGTTAATAAACTTAATCATGTTTCTTAACCATGTAATAGCACCCATACATGCCTGCATCATTGCCAAGCTTTGCCAGTTCAAATTTTGTGTTTTTTACCCCATAAAACGCATATTTTTCATAATACTTTTCTAGGTTTTCTATTAAAATCCAGCCCGCATTTGATATCCCTCCGCCAATAATAAACGCATCAGGATTGACAATTGCCGCAATATTAGCACACGCATAAGCCAGTGCATCTGACACTCTTTTAACCACTTCTATACCCACTTCATCCCCTTCTTTTGCGAGGGTATGAATGAACCGAGGATTTAAGTTGTTTTTATCGAGTTTAGTCGTTAATTTACCTTCATTAATCACTTCTAACACAAGTCTATTCCATCCTCTAATACTTGCGATAGTTTCTAGACAGCCACGGTTTCCACAAGAACACATAACACCTAATTTATCAATGTTTATATGTCCTATTTCTCCAGCTGCACCTGTAGCACCTTCAAGCCATTTTCCGTTTGTGATGATGCCACCACCCACACCCGTTCCAAGCGTAACAAAAACAATGCTTTTATCAATCGACATCTTTGTATATTCACCGATTGCGGCTACGGTGGCATCATTACCAACTTTTACTAATACATCTTGACCCATGAGAGCTTTAAATTCTTTATCAAGCTCGACATTTTCCCACCCTAAATTCGCACATTTTATGACAAAATTACGAACGACCGGTCCAGGGACACCAAAACCAAAGCCTAATACGTCTTCTAGTTGGATGTTTTTATCGTTTAAAATGGCTTTTACTTTTTTAGAAATATCTTCTAAGACATATTTTCCTTTATCGGTTGTGTTTGAAGGTATTTGATATTTTTCGATTAATTGATCGTCTTTAAATAGACCTATTTTAACACTAGTACCTCCAATATCAATTCCAAAAATATAGTTCATTATTATCACCTTTTTCTTTTATCATTATATCATAAAAAGACCCTCTAAAAACTGTTAATTTTTAGAGGGTGATTTATTTACTTTCTAATGACGCCAAACCCACAAGTACCAGGGCCTGCGTGTGCACCTACTACTGGGGTTAAGGGAACAACTTTAATCTCTATATTGGGATTATACTCTAGGAGTTCTTGTTTAATATCTTCTACGTATTCTTTGTTGTTGGTATAAGCTAAAAAGACACCAACGACACCCGCATCAATTTCTTGTTTTGCAAGTTCAATAAATCGAGCACGCGCTTTTGAAGAGGTTCTAATTTTTTCAAACGGGACTAACCTTCCATC
>CAYLVT010000004.1:27302-46137 GCA_964387195.1 uncultured Acholeplasmataceae bacterium | reverse complement strand
CCAGGATGAGTTGGGGGGCATTGTATTTGTGTGTATGCATACAATATAACTTATAAAGCGCAACAAGCAGGTTACCACCTAGAAATCTTAAAAGCAGAAAGAAAAATTAATGGCGGCATGAGTAAATATGTGGTTGAAAACACATTAAACAACTCATTAAAGCGGATGCACGTATTAAAGGTGCTAAGGTAGCTATATTAGGGTTTACATTTAAAGAAAACTGCCCAGATACAAGAAATACCAGAGTTATTGATATTTACAATGAACTCAAAGAATATGACATTAATGCAATCATAGTAGATCCTCAAGCGGATAAAGAAGAAGCATTAATGGAATACGGATTAAAGCTCCATGATTTAAGTGATGTAAAAGATATGGATGCGGTGATTATTGCGGTAGCGCATGATGAGTTTAAAACATTTACAAGAGAAGATATCGATAAGTTTTATTCAAAACCAGTCAATAATAGAACACTTATAGACGTTAAAGGATTACTAGATAGAAAAGAATATGAGTCTTTAGGGTATAAATACTTTAGACTATAGGAGATGGTGATATGGGTTATAAAAACCTAAAATTTGATAAAAATTCTCTTTTCTTAGTTACTGGAGGGGCTGGGTTTATTGGCTCTAATCTTTGTGAAGCCATTTTAAATATGGGATACCAAGTACGATGTTTAGATAACTTATCAACAGGCTTTATGCATAATATTGAACCATTTTTAGATAATCCCAACTTTACATTTATTAATGGTGATATTAGAGATTATGAAACATGTTTAAACGCTTGTGAGGATGTTGATTACGTCCTTCATCAAGCTGCATGGGGTAGTGTTCCTAGAAGCATTGAAATGCCGAGGTTATATGAGGAGATAAATGTAATGGGCACGCTTAATATGATGGAAGCGGCTAGACAAAACAAGGTAAAAAAGTTTGTTTATGCATCTAGTTCATCTGTTTATGGAGATGAACCTAATTTACCAAAAGTTGAAGGTAGAGAAGGCAACTTATTATCTCCATATGCTTTAACAAAAAGAGTTGATGAAGAATATGCAAAACTTTATACAAAATTATATAATCTTGACACTTATGGACTGAGATATTTTAATGTGTTTGGCAAAAGACAAGATCCACAAGGTGCTTATGCTGCAGTAATTCCAAAGTGGATTAAGCAATTGTTAAATGATGAAAGACCTACTATAAATGGTGATGGTTATCAAAGTAGAGATTTCACATATATTGAAAACGTAATTGAAGCTAATTTAAAAGCGTGTTTAGCACCAAAAGAATCAGCAGGAGAAGCATTTAATATTGCTTATGGTGGTAGAGAATATCTAATTGATATCTATAATGCTCTTAATAAAACTCTAAATAAAAATATTGACCCTATATTTGGACCTGATAGAGCAGGTGATATTAAACATAGTAATGCAGATATTTCTAAAGCAAATAAATTAATAAACTATTCTCCTTCTTGGAGTTTTGAAAAAGGATTAAAACAAGCAATAGTTTGGTATAAGGAAAACTTATAATGAGCATAAAAGAAAAAATATACGATATTTCTCCTATTTTTATACAGAATATTGCTGTATCTTTTTCAGGTTATATAAGAAATAGAAGCCGTTACGGAAAAACCTATTATTTATACAGGAATTTTTTATGTGAATTTGATAATTATTCTCTAAAAGATAAAAAAGAATATCAATATCAAGAATTGATCAAATTTATTAATTTCGCAAAAAAAAATAGCCCTTTTTATAGTAAACTCTATCAAAACATCGATATAAAACAAATTAAAACCATAGACGATTTAAAACTACTTCCTTTAGTAACAAAAGAAGATATCAGAATAAATATTAATGATGTTATGACGGTTTCACGTCATAAATCAATAGAAGGTCATACAGGCGGAACAACAGGAAAATCTTTAGTTATTCGAATGACGAAAGAGGATATGATGAAACGTATGGCAATGTTAGATCATTTTAAATCTAGAGTTGGTTATGAACATTTAAAAATGAGTCGAGCTACTTTCAATGGAAAACATATTGTTGCACCAAATCAAAAGAGAAAAATATTTTGGCGATACAATAGAGCTTGTAAGCAAATGATATATTCGTCTTTTCACTTATCTGAAGAAAATATGAAATATTATGTTGATAGTCTTAATAAATTTAAACCACAAGCTATAGACGGATTTTTTATGTCTATATGTGATATTGCTAGTTATATTGAAAGACATGGTATTAATCTTACTTTTACTCCTATTGCCATATTTCCAACATCAGAAACTTTAACTGAAGTCGGTCGAGAATTGATAGAAAGAGTATTCCAATGTAAAGTTTATGATCAATATGCATCAAGTGAAGGGGCACCATTTGTTACTGAATGTAAAAACCAAAAACTACATATTGAGTTAGCTACAGGTGTTTTTGAACATTATCAAAAAGACAGTGATGAAATATTAGTTACAAGTTTCACAACACATGGAACACCTTTAATAAGGTATCAAATTGGTGATTCAATGACTTTTGATGATAAAACCAATCAATGTCCATGTAAAAATGATTCACCATTAGTAAATGAGATACAGGGAAGAAGACTTGACTTTATCTATACTGCTGAAGGCGTAAAGATAAATGGGGGTAATATAGCTAACTTATTTAAAAATATGCCTAATGTAATTATTAGATCACAAGTGGTTCAAAATAAAATTGGTGAAGTAAATATATATTTAGAAGTAGATAAGAAAAACTATAAAGACATTTATGATAAACTGTTAAAAGATGAATTCTTACATAAATTCGGAAAAACGACTAAAGTCAATGTTTATCATGTTGATAAAATTGAAAGAGAAGCTAGTGGTAAATTAAGATTTATAAAGAATAATGTAAAGTGAGGAATTTTAATGAAAATAGCATTTCTAGGCGATATGGCTTTTGTAGGTCAATTTAATATTACATCAAATGAATTTGATATTAATAAACTAGAACCCCTAAAAAAATTACTAGAAAATTCTGATTATGTTATTGCAAATCTGGAATCTCCTTTTACTAATGAAACAAAAACAAGGGTAGCTAAGTCAATTCACTTATCTGCGAATCCAAAGAATGTTGATGTGTTAAAATATTTAGGAATTAATGCAGTTTCTTTAGCAAATAATCATATTAATGATTTTGGAATCAAAGGAATAAAAGACACTATTAATATATTAGAATCTAGTGGTATAGAATGGTTTGGACTAGATGGAAAAGATATTGTTATTCATCATGAAGATAATAAAATTAATGTAAGTGGTTATGCTTGTTTAAGTACAAATCCAACAGGTTATAAAAGAGATAACTTATCTGTCAATGTTCTCACTTTTGACAATTTGAATAATCAAATTAAAAAGAGCAAAGAAAAAGGAGAAATACCTATTTTATCGTTACACTGGGGTTTAGAACACACAAATTATCCTAATCCTGAACATGTTAGCCTAGTAAAAAAGTTGTTTTCAACTTATGAAAACGTTATTATTCATGGACATCATCCTCATGTTGTACAAGGATTATTTGAAGAAAATAATTCATTTTGTGCATTTAGTTTAGGAAATGCAATATTTGATGAAGTAAGATCATTAAATAACAAGATGATTTTAAAACAACACATTGAGAATCTTGAATCTTTTGTGTGGTATGTAGATATAAACAAAAACAACATAACTTCTTATAATATTTGCAGATTTCAATATATAAATGGCAATATTGAATTAATAAATAATAACAAAAAAATATCCCAAATTAGTGAATTTATCACTATGTATAAATCTCAAGAATACGTTAATAAAAGAGTTCATGAATTCAAAAACACAATTGAAATCAAATTTGGAAAGAGGAGTTTTATGTGGTTTATTAAGAGACTTAATTTCAATTCTATTATTAATTATGTTTACGGAAAAAAAAGAATTAAAGAGTACAGTAAAATAGTTAATAATTTTAAGGAAAATAACAATGTGTGATATTTTATATATTGGTAATTTTAATTTTCCTGATGGGAATGCTGCAGGAAAACGGGTTTATGGAAATGTTAAATTATTTGAATCTCTTGGATATAAAACAGCAGTATTAGGGTTTGCTAATCATATTGAAAAAATTGACTCTGATAAATTTAATAAAAAAAACTATTGTGATATAAATCATTATGAAATTAAATATCCATCTAATCTAGAAAGATTACATTATAGAAAAACATTTAAACTAATCAAAAGAATTATTGAATCTGAAGGACTATTGTTGAAATTAAAAATAGTAGTATTCTATGGAAGTATGTCCTTATCAATAATTAATAAATTACTTTATAAGTATTTCACAAAGAAAGGTATAAAAATAATATCTGATTGTGTAGATTGGTTTTCTCCAAATAAACGTGTTTCTTTTTTTAGTATTGTAAAGTATTTAGATTATAATTATGAAAAAAAAGTTTTTAATAAAAAGTGCGATGCAATTATTACCGTATCAAAATTTCTATCGAATTACTATGAAAAAAACAACATACCTACACTAATAATTCCACCACTGTCAACATTTAAAATTAATAAAGTTGAAACAATAACCTCGCCATCTATCATATTATCTTATGCTGGAGTCCCATTTCGAAAAGGGGTTAAAATAACTAGTATTTCTGATATTAAAGATCGAATAGATATTTTAATTAATCTTGTTGAACAATTATATCAAGATGGTATTAATGTAATATTGAATATATACGGATTAACATTACAGGAATATATTACAGCCTTTCCAAAAGAACTACATCATATTAATAGCATAAATGATTACATACGTTTTCAAGGAGAATTGTCAAACAAAGAAGTTTTACAAAAAATATCGTTATCTGACTATACCATTTTGTATAGAGAAAATACTCAAACTACTAAAGCCGGATTTCCTACAAAGGTGTCTGAAAGTATTTCATTAGGAACACCAGTTATAACAAATGTTACTAGCGATATTGATGAATACATAATTGATGGATATAATGGAATTCTTTTAGATGA
Source organism: uncultured Acholeplasmataceae bacterium (assembly GCA_964387195.1). Lineage (GTDB taxonomy): Bacteria > Bacillota_I > Bacilli_A > Acholeplasmatales > UBA5453 > DUQU01. Next base: position 41,100 of record CAYLVT010000004.1, on the reverse strand, counting down.
TAATTACGAATTAGCCTACAAGAAACTATATCAATCATTAAATAAAAATAATAAGGACTTTATTTTTAATATGAAAAAAAATTGTCGAAATAATCCTTTTTATTATATTAATTATAGTTCACAAGTATCTGAATTTTTAAAAAGAATATTACAGCAATGACTCAAAGAGGAGTTGATTTATATTTCAAGCGAATTAATTAAACCAAAAGTCTTAGTATTTATATATAATAAAATAGGTGCTAGTGGTCCGACTACTTCTATGAGACTTTTACAAAATTCCACATTAAAAGATAAATATGACTTTACAGAATTATATATAAACAAACGCTTAGGGAAAATACCAAAAATCAAATATGTTTTTAGTTTAGCAAATGAAATCAAAAATAATAATCCTGATATCATTCATATTTCAGGACTACAGTTGCAAGGTTTTTATGCAGTTTTGGCATCTAGAATAGCGCGAAAAAAAAATATAGTTTTGGCAGTTCGAGGTTCATCGACTGAAATGATCAATTTTCCTAAAATATCTAAACTTTTTTTTCGATATATAATTGAACCTTTAACACTAAGATTATCAAAACAAGTTTATACAGTTTGTAATGCAATGAAGTCTAATAAATTGATAATTAATAATACAAAGAAAAACTTTTATGGTACCATTCATAATGCAGCTCCTCAAATTGATCAAAGTATATTAAAAAAGAAGTATATTAGAAATTCTCTTTCCATTTTAGATACTGATATTGTTTTTATTTATACTGGAAGAGTTACATATGAAAAAGGAATACACAATCTTTTAACAGCTTTTAATAAATTGGAATATGAACATATTAAACTTATAGTGTGTGGCGATGGACCTGACTATGAATATTTAAGTAAGGATAATGACAATAAAAACATTATATTTTTAGGATACAGAAATGATGTTATAAATATCCTTAACGAGAGTGATATTTTTGTTTTTCCAACATTACATGAAAATTTGTCCAATTCTTTACTTGAAGCAGCATCATTAGGTAAAGGTATTATTGCTACTAACATTGGCGGTAATCCAGAAGTAATCATTGACGGACAAAATGGTATTTTAGTAAAACCAAATGACACAGACGGACTATTGCTTGCAATGGAAAAATATATTTTAAATCCTATTTTGATAAATATTTATGGCTCGTCAGCTAAATATACAGTCAAGAAAAATTTTAATCAAAATATTTTGATTGATAAAATAGATGATATTTATAGCACCTTAGTTCTTAAGGAGAAAATTTAATGTCTAATATTAATTTCAAAATTAATTATACTAATAAAAGAATCATAATTTGTTTTTCTATTATGTTATTATTACTTGTTTATAACATTCTTACAAAGTATGGTATTCTTGATATTTTTGATGGTGTTATTATGATAGCGATTTTTCTTTTACTATCATTTGATTATAAAGTCATTTCGATTTTCTTGTTATTACCTTTTCAAAGTATACTTGTTATAAATCAAATATCTTTTTATTCAATAATTCAGATTATTCTAACCCTCAATTTCATTGTTACAAAGGATTTTTTGAGTAAATTCAAAACCCTTGCTATACTTACCTTATTATCTACACAATTAGTAACAATAATTAATTTTCAAACTTCCGTTATAGATATTGTGAATTTTATATATACTCTTATTCTGTTTCTTACAACTTTTGATTACATTAAAGACAAACCATTTATTATGAGACCTGTTAAATTTGCATACTTAATTGGACTTTTTATTGCGACTACTCTAGGATATTACTTATTTGTTAATAATGTAACGTTATTTGGTATTGACAGTTATCGCTTTTCGGGATTATGGATTAACCCAAATATTCTAGGATTTCAAATCGTTTTAGGAATTTCTCTACTTTTGGATATGATAATAAAAAATCAAAATAAATGGTATATTTATTTACCATTAATAACTGTTTTCTTTTACTTTGTATCATTAACTTATTCACGATCTGCTGTAATAGCTGTTTTTATAGTTTTATTGTTTTTTTTGATTAAATTTCTTAAGTTAATTCTTAAAAATCTTAATAAAAATAAATCTCCTATTTTAATTATGATGATTTTTCTCGTGTTTCCAATCGGGTTATTTTTATTCTTTGTCTTTTTATATCCTATAATTAAAGAAAGAACAATTATAGGTGATGAGACTGGATTTGGAGGAGGGCGTATTTTACTATTATATAATAATTTAACATGGTTGTTTTCGAATGGACCATTATCATTTCTCATAAATGGAGTTGGCGTTAATAATAGTTTATCTTATTTTGCAAATAACGGTTATATGACTTTCGGAACTCATAATACCTTAACAGAATTGTTTATTGAAACAGGATTAATAGGGATACTATTATGGTTATATATTATATTATCTAATTATGAGTTTTTACAAAATAGATTTAATAAAATCAATTTCCTAATTTTAATTGTACCCCTCTTTTATATGTTTACTGCCCATTTACACACATCTAATATCTTGTACATGGCTTTTATATTTAGCTATAATATTTCCAGCAATAATCAAGAAAAAAACAATAACGATACTATGAACTTAGGTTATAATCATGAAGGAAGATAAATGTGGAAAGTAAAAAAGCAGCATTAAATATATCTGTTTCAATAATATTTAGAATAATCATAATAATATTGTCATTATTTGTAAGACGTTATTTAGTTTTTTTATTAGGGGCTGAAGCAAATGGATTATATTCATTGTATGTAAGTATTTTAGGGGTGTTGTCTATTGCTGAACTTGGATTGGGAACGGCTATAATATATAGTATGTACAAACCTATTGTGGAAAAAGATAACAAAACACTCACTGGACTATATCATTTATACAAGAAATATTATTTTGTAATAGGTTTAATTATATTCATCGGTGGACTTGTTGTTATTCCTTTTCTACCTTATTTAGCTAAAGAAAATACCGGTAGTTTTGATTTATATTTAACGTATTTCATTTATTTGGCTTCGATGGTAATTACATACCTTTTTGCTTATAAAACTTCTACAATTAATGCTTTTAAAAATAATTATATCACTACAATTATTAGATCTATAGGTTTAATTATTGAAGCAGTTTTACAAATTATTGTACTACTGGTTATTCATTCATTTACTGGCTTTTTTATGGCTATCCTTATAGGAAGCATTTTTCAGTGGATTGCTACAGATATAGTATTTAAAAAGAAATATAAAAACACTTTGACAAGTGATTATTATTTACCAAATAATGTAAAAAAAGAGGTTAGTAAAAATACTAAAGCCATGTTTTTGCATAAAATTGGTGGAACATTGTCCAATGCAACTAGTAGTTTATTAATTAGTGCATTAATTAGCGTTATAGTATTAGGGAAATACGCTAATTATATATTGGTGATGACGGGTATGATAGGATTACTGAATCTAGTTTTTAGTTCAATTACTTCAATTGTTGGTCATTACTTCATTAAACATTCAAAAGAACACACATTGAAATTATTTAATAAAGTATATTTAGTGAATATAATCATGGGCTTTATTTTCTTATTAGGATTCCATTCAACTATTGAAAACATAATTGTAATTATTTTTGGTCGGGATCAATTAATTGATAGTAGTATTGTGATATTTATTACTGTCAGCTACTTTATTAGATTTATGAGACAAACTGTATTATTGTTTAAGGATGCTTCTGGAAATTTCTATCATGATAGATATAAACCACTTATTCAAGGTGTTGCTAGTATTTTGTTATCACTGTTACTGATAAAATTTATGGGTATTATTGGATTGTTAGTATCTCATATAGTTACTGATTTATTCATTGCTCATATTGTTGAACCATATGTGTTGTTTAAATATGGATTTAACAAGTCATCAAAAGACTATTTTCTTTATAATTATGGTTTAGTAACAATGTTTGTTATTAGTGTGTTAGTAATAAATTTAATAAATTATACCAGTACAAATATTTGGATGGAGTTATTAATAAACGGATCTTTGTCTATAATAATATCGATTATATTTATAACAATAATATGTTTGTCTTCTAGAAGATTTCGAGAAGCGGTTAAAATGTTATTAGGAGATTTACGTTCATTTGTTAAAGAAATTAATAAAAAACTTAGGAGGTAAAATGTAAATTATGTTTAAAAATAAAATTTTATTAGTTACTGGTGGAACAGGATCCTTCGGTAACGCTGTAGTATCTAGATTTCTATCAAGTGATATAAAGGAAATTCGTATTTTATCACGTGATGAAAAGAAACAAGAAGATATGAGAAAACTATATAAAAATGATAAGATTAAGTTTTATATAGGAGATGTTCGAGATTACGATTCTATTGAAGGGGCATTTATTGGTGCTGATTATGTTTTTCATGCTGCAGCATTAAAACAAGTTCCCTCTTGTGAATTCTATCCCATTGAAGCTGTAAAAACAAACGTTATAGGTAGTAATAATGTTATTACCGCTTGTGTGAAAAATGGAGTGAAAAAAGCCATTTTTTTATCAACTGATAAGGCAGCATATCCAATTAATGCTATGGGAATGACCAAAGCACTAATGGAAAAAAATGTTATTGCAAGATCTAGACAATTAGGAAAAAATGATACAGTACTTTGTCTAACTAGATATGGAAATGTAATGGGGTCACGTGGTTCGGTTATTCCACTATTTTTAGATCAAATTGAACATAATAAACCAATTACAATTACAAACCCTGAAATGACGAGATTTATGATGACTCTAGAAGATGCAGTTGATTTAGTGCTATATGCTTTTGAACATGGAAATCAAGGTGATTTGTTTGTTCAAAAAGCCCCAGCAGCAACCATTGATGTTCTTGCGAAGGCAGTTCTTGAGTTGAAAAACTCTAAAACAGATCCTGTATATATCGGAACTAGACATGGTGAAAAGTTATATGAAGTATTAGTTACGCAAGAAGAAATGCTTAAAGCAGAGGATTTGGGAGAGTTTTTTAGAATCCCCTCAGATAATCGGAATTTGAACTATGATAAATTTATTGAAAAGGGTTCCAGAGAAATTCAAATAGTTGATTCATACCATTCCCATAACACAAAAAGACTGGATGTTGAAGGCATGAAGAAACTATTATTAAAATTGGACCTATTTAAGTAAGGCCATGAAAATACTTGTTACTGGCGCAAAAGGCTTTATTGGACAAAACCTGATTGCGGAACTTAACAATCAAAAATATGAAACAGTTTATGAGTTTGATATTGACTCAAATATTAAAGACTTAGATAAATATTGTAAAGAGTGTGATTTTGTCTTTCATCTTGCTGGCGTGAATCGCCCTAAAGATGAAAAAGAATTTTTAGAAGGCAATTATGGATTTACAACCATTCTATTAAACACTTTAAAAAAGTACAAAAACAAGAGTCCTATAGTATTATCTTCATCTATTCAAGCAGAACTTGATAATCCATATGGTGTTAGCAAAAGAGCAGGTGAAGATGTTTTAATAAGATATGGGGAAGAAACTGGTGCAAAAGTTTTAATCTATCGTTTTCCAAATGTGTTTGGTAAATGGGCAAGACCTAATTATAATAGCGCTGTTGCAACATTTTCCCATAACATCGCTCATGGGCTTCCTATCATGGTTAACGATCCGAATGTTGTGATAAACCTTATCTATATTGATGATGTTGTCAAAGAACTCATCAATGCTTTAAAAGGTAATGAAAATAGACAAGGTCAATATTGTTATGTTGAACCAGTATACCAAGTTAAATTAGGAGAAATCGCAGAACTTCTATACTCTTTTAAAAGAAGCAGAGAAGAAAGAAGTATTCCTAAGTTGGATGACCCGTTTGTTAAGAAACTTTATTCCAATTATTTAAGCTACTTACCAAAAGAAGACTTTGGATATGACTTAACGATGCACCAAGATTATAGAGGGTCATTTACTGAGTTTTTAAAGACACCAGACAGAGGTCAAGTTTCAGTAAATATATCAAAGCCAGGAATTACCAAAGGAAATCACTGGCATCATACGAAAAATGAAAAGTTTTTAGTGGTATATGGTACAGGTGTTATAAGATTTAGGAAAATAAAAACAGAAGAAGTGATAGAATATTATGTAAGTGGCGATAAGCTACAAGTAATTGATATACCTGTAGGATATACACATAATATTGAAAACTTAGGTAAAACAGATATGGTTACGATAATGTGGGTAAATGAAATCTTTGATCCCCAAAATCCAGATACCATCTACGAGGAGGTATAGCATGAAAAAGTTAAAAGTAATGACTGTTGTTGGCACCAGACCAGAAATCATTAGACTATCATCCGTGATTGAAAAACTAGAAACATCAGAAGCGATTGACCATGTTTTAGTTCACACTGGACAGAATTATGATTATGAACTCAATGAAGTGTTTTTCAAGGACTTTAATCTCAAAAAACCAGACTACTTCCTAAATGCTGCAACAGGCACTGCGATTGAGACAATCGGCAATATTCTTATAAAGATAGATCCAATACTTGAAAAAGAAAAACCAGATGCATTTTTGGTGCTTGGAGATACTAATAGTTGTTTAACAGCTATTGCCGCTAAAAGGCGTAAAATACCCATTTTCCACATGGAAGCAGGTAATAGATGTTTTGATCAAAGAGTACCCGAGGAAACCAATAGAAAAATTGTCGATCATATCGCAGACATTAATATGCCATATAGTTCTATCGCAAGAGAATATTTACTTCATGAAGGATTCCCTGCGGATAGAATTATTAAAACCGGTAGTCCGATGTATGAAGTGTTAATGAAAATGGAAGATAAGATTAATAATTCTGACATTTTAGATAGATTAAACTTAACACCTAATGAGTATTTCTTAGTTTCTGCACATAGAGAAGAAAATATTGATTCAAACAATTTCTATGAGTTGGTAGATTCATTAAACACAATTGCAGAGATTTATCAATTGCCTATAATTGTTTCTACTCACCCTAGGACAAGAAAAAAGATAGAAGAAAAAGGTATTAAGTTTAACCCACTAATTCAAACACTAAAACCACTTGGCTTTATTGATTATAATAAACTTCAAATAGAATCAAAAGCTGTATTAAGTGATTCAGGAACCATTAGTGAAGAATCATCAATATTAAAATTTAGAGCACTAAATATTAGAGAGACTCATGAGCGTCCTGAAGCATATGAAGAAGCAGCAGTCATGATGGTTGGATTAAACAAAGATAGAATCCTTCAAGGGCTTAAAGTTTTAGAAACACAAGAAAAAGATCTAATTAGATTACCATTTGACTACAGTATGCCAAATGTGTCTGATAAGGTAGTGAGAATTATTTTAGGATATACAGATTATATCAATAAGAAAGTTTGGATTATCAAATAATTAGGAAAACAATAAAAGATAGAATAAGCTATCAAAATATTTTGAAAGGAAAGTTTAATATTTTGATTAAATGTAGATAAACTACTATGGACATTACACCCGCCTTAATAGGAGGCACAATCGCATTATTAACAACACTTATAACAGTTTTTGTTTCATTTATTGTTTATAAGAGTCAGAACTGGGGGAAAATTGTTTAAGAAAGCAGAAATAAATGGATAGATAATTTTAGGGATGACTTTTTTATGTCTCTCCTTTTTTATTACCAATGATTAATGTATAATAAGAGCAGTAGAAAACATAAGGAGGAACCATTATGAATGAAATCAAATGTCCCCATTGTGGAGAAGTATTTAAAGTCGATGAAACAAGTTATTTAAACATTGTAAGTCAAGTTAGAAACAATGAGTTTAATAAAGAGATACACAGACAATTAGAAGTGCTTTCTAAACAACAAGAAAGTGATGTTTTACTTGAAAAACAAAAACTGGAAAACGCCCATAATCAGGCGTTATTTAGTAAAGACGAAGAAATCAATAGACTAAAACAACAACTAAATTCTTTTGATCAAGCCAAAGCATTAGAATTACTAAAATCAGAAGAAAAATTAAAAGAAGAACTCACAAAAAGAGATAAAGATATTCAAGAATTAAAAACAATGTTAGAACTCTCTAAAAGAGATAATCAACTACAAACAGAAAGAGCCTTATCTAAAAAACAAGAAGAATTAAACACATTATCTAATCAAGTGGCATTAGATAAGAAACAGTTTGAGTTAGAAAAGAATACCATTAAAGAAAAGTATGACATCCTTTTAAAACAAAAAGAAGATGAGCTTGCATTTTACAAAGACTTCAAAGCTCGCCAATCAACGAAGATGGTTGGCGAATCTTTAGAACAACACTGCGAGTATCAGTTTAATTCAATAAGAGCTGTAGCGTTTCCTAATGCAACATTTATTAAAGATAACATCGCAGTGGGTGGTTCTAAAGGAGATTATATTTTTCGAGAAACCGATAGCGAAGGTAATGAAATCCTGTCTATTATGTTTGAGATGAAAAATGAATCAGATACAACCGCAACCAAAAAGAAAAACGAAGACTTCTTTAAAGAATTAGATAAAGATAGAAACAATAAAAATTGTGAATACGCTATTTTAGTATCGATGTTAGAAGCGGATAATGATTTATACAATGATGGCATCGTAGATGTTAGTCATCTATACCCTAAGATGTATGTTATAAGACCACAATTCTTTATACCTATAATTTCTTTACTTAGAAATGCATCTCTAAACGCACTTAAATACAAACAAGAACTTAGTGTGATGAGAAGACAAAATATAGACATAACAAACTTTGAAGCTGAATTAGATGCTTTTAGGCATTCATTTGGCCAAAGTTATAAATGGGCAAGTGATCGCTTTAAAGATGCCATTGATGGCATTGATAAAGCCATCAAAGATCTCCAAAACACAAGAGAAGCACTACTTAAGAGTGAAAATCATTTAAGAATAGCTAATGACAAGGCAGATGATTTAACCGTTAAGAAGTTAACTAAGAACAATCCCACAATGAAGGAAAAGTTTGATAATTTAAAATAGATCAAATTAAAACTCCCTTCAACCCTCTTTAAATAAAGAGGCAAGGGGAGTTTTTAATATCTTTAAACGATTTGTAATAACGTTTTATCAATGTATTAAAATATCATTATAGTTAAAAACACTTGTAATATTTGAAAAAAAAGATTAAAGTATATTATCTGTTTAAATAGATTAGTTATAAAAAGGGGGACATTTATTATGAAAATAGCAGTTATTACAGATTCAGCATCCAATTTAAGTAAAGAATACACAGAAAAGCACGATAATTTATATGTAGTGCCATTAATGATTAGTATTGACGGTAAGGAATACCGTGATCAAGTAGAAATATCCGCTAGTGAGGTTTATGATTTATTAGACAATCATAAAATAAAAACCTCTCTACCTGCGTTAGAAGACGTTGAGGAGGCAGTCAAGAAAATAAAAGATAATGGGTATACACACCTTGTGGTGATTAACATATCATCGGGGTTAAGTGGTACGTATAACTCATTTAGAATGACATTAGAGGGATTAAAAGATATTGAAGTTCTTCATTATGATACGAAAACACTCGCCGGTGGCGAGGGTGTTATTGTTCAATATGCTTTAGAACTCATCGAAAGAAATACACCATTTGATCAACTTAGATCTTTACTTGATGAACTTAGATATAAAGATAGTATGGCCTTTTATACAATCAATACTTTAAAGTATTTAAGGGAAGGCGGTCGAGTTGGTAAGGTAGAAGGTGCTCTAGGCAGTTTACTTCAAATTAAGCCCATTATTACACTTGATAACAAGGGTGTTTATATTACACTATCTAAAGCCATTGGGTTTAGACGATCTTTATTAAAAATGAAAAGCATTTTAGAAGAAGAATACGGTGATGATTTAATTGATTTAACGATTCATTATGGTAATGACTTTGAATTAGCCGAGGGGCTTGGTGAGAAGTTAAAAACATCATTAAATGTAAGAAACCTAGAAATTACTAGATTAACACCAGTTTTAGGCGTTCATACAGGACCAGAGATTATTGCCTATATTGCAAGACGAATAAAATAAGGAATGAATAAAGAAAAGGTTACCAAAAAGGTAATCTTTTTTATTGACATCTAAAGAGATTGATGTTAAAATATATCGGAAGTTACCTTTTTGGTAATATTAACTCAAAGAGGAGGCATTCTATAGAAATCATATATTCATGTAAGGAAAAAGAATTGTTTTCCAATCTTGAATTAATGAAAAAGAAACTCAGAATAGAACATATAAAGGTGATTATTAAAAGAATAAAGCAACTACAAGCTTATAATAACTTTCAAGAATTATTAAATTCAAGTATAGGTAAACCAGAAAGACTAACAAACAGTGATTACTACAGTTTAAGAATAGATAAAAACTATAGATTAATTATTAAACCGGCAATAGAATTTTATAGTAAAGAGAATTTCATAATGTGTGAAAGTGTAGAAATAAAAGGAGTAGTGGATTATCATGGTGGGAAAAACAATTGGCTTATCAAGTGAGTTTATCATTCATCCAGGTGAAACGTTAAAAGAGGTTTTAGAGGATAAGAATTTTACTCAAAAAGAACTGGCTTTAAGAACGGGATTTTCGGAAAAACATATATCTAAAGTACTAAGTGGTGATAGTAATATATCTCCTTCTTTTGCTAAGCAATTAGAATATGTGTTTAATAATATACCTTCTAGTTTTTGGAATAATTTACAAAGAATGTATGATGAAGAAATTACAGAGTTTGAAACGCAAGCAAACATAACAATGGAAGAGAAGAAGGTAGCGAAATTATTTGAACCTTATTTAACAATTGAAAACATCAAATGGTCAACGGAAATAGAAAAAGTGCTATATTTAAGAAGATATATGGAAGTTAGCAATCTTGTTAATGTGAACAAACTTGTTCAAGGTAATTATAGAACGCATTTTGAATCAAAAGTAGATGATTATACGAAGTATGGTTTTAACATGTATTCACTACATGCGGTTTCAACAATTGAAAACGATACACCGCTAGATATAAAAGGCTTAATAGAGTCAATTCCTACTTTGAAAAGCATAATGATGGGTGATGTAAAAAACTATGTATCTCTCCTTCAAAATGAATTGAAAAAGTATGGTGTTTTATTTAATTTGGTTAAAAAGATACCAGGCACTAAAATCAAAGGTTATACCACCTCAAATAGAAAAGGTCAGGCGGTACTTATAATTACGGACCATGGTAAATATTGGCACTATTTTTGGTTTACGTTGTTTCATGAAATTCATCATATTATTAATAAAGATTTTTTAAAGAAAAACTTAAGTGATGAAGAATTAAGAAATATTGAAAAAAGTGCTAACCTTTTTGCGGAAGATATACTTATAGATCGCCAAGCCTTTAAGGTATTGGTATCAAAAAGGGATTTTAAATTAAGTACACTGGATAAATTTGCGCAAGAACAACAGGTAAATATTGATACCGTTATTGGACGGCTGCAAAAATACAATTACTTAAATCATTATGAATATAACGATTTAATTAGAAAGATAACGATATTTGAAAAGGATGATGTTAAATGTATTTAATATATGTAGACGAATCTGGTGATGATGGATTACCAGGAAGTTCAAAAACTTTTATAAATACTGCCATACAAATAAAGTCAGATAACTGGAATAAAGTGAACAAAAAACTTTTAGAATTTAGAAAAGATTATAGAGACACTCTCCCTTTAAGGCTAGAAATTCATACGAATCAAATCATCGGGAGAAAAGGGAATTTTAATGAGTTAAATCTGACCAACGAAGAAATAAAAAACTTTTTTAGAGAATACGCAAAAATGCTCTCTAAATTAGATATATTAGCAACGACTGTCTTAATTAATAAAACTATACTTAACATGAATAAGGATGTTTTTAATGAGTGTGTAGATAGACTTGTCAATAGAATAAATATAACAATTAAACTTAAGAATAAAAAAGAAAATAATTCAACAAAAAAGTATTTACTATTTTGTGATCAGGGTAGAATTCAAAGTTGGGAAAAGAAAATAGCAGAAATGAGAAAAGAAAATATTTTATACAATAAAAAACACAATAAAAAATATAATATTAAACTAAAAAACCTGATTGAAGATCCCATTTCAAGAGATTCATCAAAATCTCCAATGTTGCAAGTATCTGATTTTATTGTTACCCTATTTAACAAATATCACCAATCTAATTATCAGGGAGTCACTCCCAAGGCTAGGCTGTCCTTTTTTGATAGCGACTATGTCAATGAATTACTTGAAATACTAAAACCTATATTGAACATAGATGTTATGAAAAAAGAAAAGTATGGGCTGTTCATCTTTCCGTATAACAAAAAAAACACCACCTTGTAGTCTCAACAGACCTTTCGGTGGTTCGATAATATATTATCATTATATTAAATCGATGTCAACAAAAAAAACAAAAAAATCATTTTCTTTAGGTTAGATTTTAGACATACTCCTAAATTAATGTGGTTTTTTTTATGTGATTTATAGGATATTAAAAAAACCACATTTAAAAGATTTTTCTATATGTTATACTATAGGTATAAACAAACGTAACATGGGAGGAATTTAATGAAAACAGATTTGCAAATCACGCAAGAGGCAGTCTCTAAACCAATTATAGAGATTGCTAGAAGGGTTGGCATTCATGAGAGTGAAGTTACACTTTATGGCAATGATATGGCAAAAATAGATCTATCATTACTAGAAAGACTAAAACATACGAACGATGGCAAGCTTATTTTAGTCAGTGCGATTACACCTACACCCGCAGGTGAAGGTAAAACAACCATTTCCATCGGTTTAACCGATGGCTTAAAAGGGATTGATAAAAATGTAGTCCTAGCGTTAAGAGAACCCTCGCTAGGCCCAGTGCTTGGCATGAAGGGGGGCGCCACTGGTGGGGGATTAGCTCAAATAAACCCTAGAGAGAAGATCAATCTTCACTTTACAGGTGATCTACACGCCATATCTACCGCACATAACTTCTTAAGTGCAGCGATTGATAATCACCTACATTATGGAAACAAATTAAACTTAGATCGTAACCAGATCGTTTGGCCAAGAACACTTGATATGAATGACCGCTCTATTAGAAACATTCAAACCGATTATAGAAAAGATAACTTCATCATTACCGCAGCAAGTGAAATTATGGCAATACTATCACTTGCGAGCGGTTATGAAGATTTAAGAAATAGACTTAATAATATTTTAATTGCTTATGATAATGAAGGTAGAGAGGTTTATGCATCTAAACTAAATGTGACCGATTCGTTAGTCATTTTATTAAAAGAAGCATTAAAGCCCAACTTAGTACAAACATTAGAACACGCACCCGTGTTTGTCCATGGTGGACCGTTTGCGAATATTGCCCATGGATGTAATTCCTTACTAGCAACAAAGATGGCTTTAAAACTTGGTGATTATATTGTTACAGAAGCAGGTTTTGGTGCGGATTTAGGTGCGGAGAAGTTTTTAGATATTAAAACACGATACTTAGGAAAACACCCAAATGTTATTGTCTTAGTTGCTACATTAAGAGCGTTAAAATATCATGGTTTTGAAGAGGATGGGAAATCTAATTTAGACGCATTAAAAGAAGGGCTAGCAAACATTGAACGTCACGCAAGCAATGTTAAAAAGTTTGGTATTCCTTATATTATCGCGATAAACCATTTTGCCAACGATAATCAAGATGAAATTGCTCTACTCATAAAGTGGGCAAAGGATAACAATCATCCGGTATCATTTGTTGATAGTTTCTTAGAAGGATCACC
>CAYLVT010000004.1:0-27202 GCA_964387195.1 uncultured Acholeplasmataceae bacterium | reverse complement strand
TCTTTTTCAAATGCGGCTAAGAAACGTGGTAGCATATATGAGTTTGATCTTTCAATTAGTGATGCAAGGGTATCTAGGGGTGCTGGGTTTGTAGTGGTATTAACAAAGGGCATTATTACGATGCCTGGCTTACCAGAAATACCAAACGCAGAGAAGATGTTTATCGATAATGATGGACACATAAGTGGTAGATTATGATGATTTTAGATGGAAAATTAGTTTCAAAAAAACTAGAAGAACAATTAAAAACAAAAGTTAAAGAACTTACGAAAAAGTATAAACGAGCACCAAGTTTGGTTGTTGTTTTAGTGGGTGAAAACCAAGCGTCACTTGCCTATGTTAAATCAAAAGAAAAAGCATCAAGGCGTGTAGGGATTGCTGGTCATACACTAAGATTAGGTGAATCAATTACCGAAGAAGCCCTACTTCAAACGATTGATAAGCTAAATAAAGATAAGTCTGTGGATGGTATGATTATCCAACTTCCACTACCAGATCATATTAATGAAGATAAAATACTAAACGCGGTATTACCTGAAAAAGATGTGGATGGGTTATCGTTATTAAACGCAGGTAAACTTGCAAGCAGACAAAAAGCCCTTTTACCAGCTACACCTAAAGGGATTATGATGTTGCTTGATTATTATAAAATCCCTATAAAAGGCAAACATGCGGTTGTGGTTGGGGCGAGTAATTTAGTAGGCGCGCCAATGGCAAGACTACTACTACACGCTAATGCAACGGTAACAATATGTCATATTCATACAAAAGATTTGGCGTTTCATACAAAACAAGCCGATATCTTAGTGGTAGCAACCGGTGTTATTAACTTAATTAACTGCGATATGATTAAAGAAGGTGCGGTTGTGATTGATGTGGGTATTAATAGATCTGAAGGTAAGATCGTTGGCGATGTCGATTACACCTCATGTGAAAACAAAGCCTCCTATATCACACCTGTACCTGGTGGTGTAGGACCGATGACCATTAATGCATTACTACATAATGTCATAGAAGCGTTTGAGGCAAAATATGATCGATAGATATCAAAGGAAACAATTAAAAGAAGTGTGGAGCGAAGAAAATAAATACGCTAAAATGCTTCAAGTCGAAATAGCAGCAAGCCAAGCTTGGTGCCGTTTTGGCTTGTTTGATGAAGATGTGTTATCAGAAATCAAACAAGCAACCTTTGATATTGATGAGATTAAAAGATTAGAAGTCGTTACCAAACACGATATTATCGCCTTTACAAGAAATTTAAGTGACCGAATGAAAAGTGATGCAAAAAAATACATTCACTACGGGTTAACCTCTACAGATGTTGTGGATACAACAAACGGTCTTTTATTAAAAGAAGCGAACTATTATATCGAAGAAGGTATCAAAGATGTGATGAGCATATTAAAAGGATTAGCCTTAGAATATAAAGATGTCTTATGCATGGGGAGAACCCATGGCATGCATGCGGATATCACATCGTTTGGGTTAAAGTTTTTATTATTTTATGATGAGTTTAAGAGGCACTTAAAAAGGTTTAAGTTGGCAAGGTCAGATGTAGAGGTTGGGTTAATTAGTGGTGCGGTAGGTAATTATGCAAACGTTGATCCGTTTATTGAAAGAGAAACGTTAAAAATACTCGGATTAAATAAGATGAATATAACCACCCAAGTCCTACCAAGAGACCTACACGCAAACTACATTCATACGATTGCGTTAATCGGCACCACACTTGAAAAGATTGCAACAGAAATCAGGCACTTATCTCGTACGGAAGTGGGTGAGTTAAGAGAAGGTTTTTCTAAAGGGCAAAAAGGTTCAAGTGCGATGCCTCAAAAGAAAAATCCTATCTCTAGTGAAAATATCACAGGACTCTCAAGAGTGTTAAGAAGTTATACCATGCCCGCCTATGAAAACAATATTTTATGGCATGAAAGGGATATTTCCCATTCTTCAGTAGAACGGATAATATTAGTAGATGCAACCACTCTACTTGATTATATGTTACATAGAATGTATAACGTGTTAGATGATTTATACATCGATACATCTCGTATTGAAAGTAATATAAAGTTATCTTATGATACAGTTTATGCACAACGTTTTATGCATAAACTGATTGAAAAAGGGTTATCTAGAGAACAAGCCTATGACTATATTCAAGAGTTATCAAATAAAGCCTATGAACTAAGAGAATCTTTTACTACCTTAGCTAGAAAAGATCAACATATTAGATCTTACTTATCAAGTGAAGATATCGAAGATGCAACCTCAAGGGATTATTATTTAAAGCATGTGGACTATATTTATAACGAAGTACTAAAATAGGATTTACTAAAGGCATATCAATTGCGATATGCTTTTTTGTTGCCATATATTATGAAAAGTAATACAATGTAATACATTTTATAACACTTTTATTGTACAATAGTATTAAGAGGTGATATTGTGAGTATATCTATTAGAATTTCAAAAAAAGAAAAACAAATCATAAAAGAATATTCTAAGTTAAATGGCCTATCTGTTTCAGAAGCGATGAGACAAGCTATATTTGAGAAAATTGAAGATGAGTATGATATTTTGATGCTTGAAGAGGCAGTAGGTGACTATGAAGAAAACAAGAAAACCTATTCTTTAGATGAAGTGAAAGAAGCTTTAGGCATTAAGTAATGTATCAAGTGCGGTTTAGCGAGCGGGCTAAAAAGAGTTTAGGGAAAATGGATAAAACTCAAGCGGCTCTTATTTTAGGATGGATTCAAAAAAATATAGTAAATTCTATTAATCCAAAACAGTTAGGAAAAAGGCTTAATTATAATTTAAAGTTTTATTATCGCTTTAGAATTGGCAATTACCGTGTTATTGCAGAAATTAACGAACAAATTTTAACAATTATTATTATTGAAGTCGGCCATAGAAAAATCATATATGATCATAGTGTGTAAGCATATCACTTTGAAAATCTAATTATATAAAATATAATAAACTTAGAGATTTAATAAGGAGTGATATGACATGAAAGATGTATTAGTTGTATATTGGACCGCTTCAGGAAACACTGAAATTATGGCCAAGAAAATTGCAGAAGGTGCTGACGCTGATTTATTTTCAATCGATGAAATTTCACCAGATCAAGCGCTAGAATATAATAAGATTGCTTTTGGTTGCCCTGCAATGGGTGATACGTTTGAAGAAGCTGAAGAGTTTTATGATTGGTATCAACAACTAGAGTTAAACTTAGATGGTAAAAAGATTGCGATCTTTGGTTCCTTTGGTTGGGGTAGTGGTGAATGGATGGAAGACTGGACAGAAAGATTAGAAGAAGCCGGTTATGATCTGTTTGAAGAAGCCCTAATGGCTAATGAAGCACCTGGTTCAGATGAAGAAGAAGCAAGTTTTGAATTTGGAAAAAGGTTTGCTAAAGCGTAAGAAGGATAAAAAAATCCTTCTTTTTTTTGTATTGTGCATTTTATTTAAAAAAGGTATAATATAGAAAAGCAAAGGAGACAACTAAATATAAAAAACGGAACTTATTGTTTATGGTTTTAATGTATTTGATTACATTTGGTATTTACCCTTTATATTGGTACATCAAATTTCAAATGGAATTAAAACCAAAGACAAAGAAAGGTTTTGGTGGGTTAGGGCACTTTTTGGTCACAATACTCACGTTTGGTATTTATGCGATTGTTTGGCAATACAAGGCAGGAAAAAGACTTGCGATGCAGGGCGCTAGTGATATGTCTATTATTTATCTAGTGTTTAGTTTTATCGCATTAGGCTGGCTAAATCCATTCTTAATGCAAAATCAAGCAAACAACTTGTAAAGAAAAGAAAAATCCCCAATTTTCAAACGGGGATTTTTTCTTCTTAAAAGAAACCGTTTTCAATTTGAACACACCTGAAGTATTGGTATAATGAAGGTGTATTCAAATATATCGTATAATTGCCTAATTGGTGGCGAGTCTCTACCACGGACCTTAATCTGTGACTACGATATGAAAACCCTTTTTTCTGTTTTCATAAGTAGATGAGCCGCGTTATGCGTGCTTTTTTATTTTTTATGGATGTTTTTGAATACAAAAAATCTCTGAAAAAGGAAGGAAAAAGAAAAAATGGGATTTATTAAAAAGTTTTTCAAGTTTGAAGAAAATGGGGCAACATTTTCTAAAGAAATTATCGCAGGTTTAACCACATTCTTTGCGATGGTTTACATTATTTTTGTTAACCCGACCATTTTAAGTTCTACCGGCATGCCTTGGCAGGGTGTATTCTTAGCAACTATTTTTGCTACGATTATTGGGACATTGATCATGGGTTTATTTGCCAATGTTCCATACGCAGTAGCGCCTGGTATGGGGTTAAATGCCTTATTTGCTTACACTGTAGCAGGTACCATGGGATTTAGCTGGCAAGAAGCATTAGCGATTGTATTTATTAGTGGTATTTTAAATATCATTATTACCGTCACTAAAGTCCGTAAACATATCGTGTTATCAATTCCTAAACCGCTGCAAGCCGCTATTGGCGGAGCGATAGGTTTATTTATTGCCTACATTGGGATGATGAATGCGGGCATGGTTGATTTTAGCGGTATTCCTTTTGGCGGGGTTCCTGAACTTGCCACATTTAACAATCCAGCTGTGTTAGTCGCAGTGATTGGCTTAGTGGTAACGATTGTGTTGTTACTCTTAAAGGTTCCTGGTGCCATTTTAATTGGAATTATATTTGCAACCATTGTAGGTATTCCTATGGGTGTTTCTGATATATCTGCATTTAAAAACTTCAGCTTTGATTTAGCAACCCCATTTCAAGAACTAGGGCAAACATCCTTCGCGCTATTCGATGGCTTTGGTAGTATGTTTAGCAACATTAAAGCCCTACCTATGATCTTACTTGCGGTATTTGCGTTTAGCTTATCTGATACGTTTGATACCATTGGTACATTTATTGGTACTGGAAGACAAACCGGTATTTTCACAGATGAAGATATTGAAGCTGTTGAACATTCTAAAGGCTTTAAAACAAAAATGGAAAAAGCGTTATTTGCAGACAGCGTTGCAACCAGTCTTGGTGCATTATTAGGGACATCTTCAACCACAACTTATGTTGAATCTAGTGCGGGTATTAACCAAGGTGGTAAAACAGGGTTTGTTAGTGTAGTGGTTGCGCTATTATTCTTATTAATGATCTTCGTAAGCCCGATTGCCAGTGTGGTTCCAGGTGCGGCAACCGCGCCAGCGTTAATTATTGTTGGTGTGATGATGGCTTCAGCGTTTGGAGATATCACTTGGAGTGATTTTGCAGAAGCATTACCTGTATTCTTTACCATTATCTTTATGGTCGTCACGTACTCTATTACAAACGGTATTGCGATTGGATTTATCGTTTATGTACTTTGCAAATCTATTCAAGGCAAGTTTAAAGAAATTCACCCAATTTTATGGGGATCAAGCGCTTTATTCATTATTTATTTCATCGTGGTTGCGCTCCAAGCACACGGTGCTATTTAATTAAATCATATGCCCCCACCACAAGTGGGGGTGTTTTTTTTAACAAGACATGTTAAAATATGTATACGGTGGTGAACAAAATGAACATTTGGCACGATATAAACAAAAAAAGAATAACGCCCAGTTTATTTACGGCGTGTATAGAAATCTCAAAAGGATCTAAAAAGAAATATGAACTGGATAAGGAAACAGGGCTTATTATGTTAGATAGAGTGTTGTATACATCAACACACTATCCAGCGAATTATGGCTTTATTCCATTAACGTATGCGAGTGATTTTGACCCCCTAGATGTCTTAGTGTTATGTAGTGAAGATTTAGAACCATTATCGTTGGTAGATTCTAAACCTATTGGCATCATTTCAATGATTGACTCAGATCAAGTAGATGAAAAAATTATTGCAGTAGCGGTAGGTGATCCTTCATTATCACACTATGAAGAAATCGAAGACTTACCCAAACACTTACTTGATGAGATGCATCATTTCTTTGAGGTGTATAAAACACTTGAATCAAAGGAAACCTATGTATTAGACATTGGAAATAGAGAAAAAGCAATGGATACCATTGAACAAGCACTAAAACGCTATGAGAAGGAATTTAAATAATGGGTAGAGCACACGAAGTCAGAAAAGTTGCGATGGCGAAAACCGCCGCTAAAAAGTCGAAACTTTATGCGAAATATGGAAAAGAAATTTATATGCAAGCTAAAAATGGCTTGCCAGACCCTGAGATTAACTTAAATTTAAAACGGGTTATTGAACGAGCTAGAAAAGACCAAGTCCCTAACGATGTCATCGATAGGGCTATTGAAAAAGCCAAAGGTGGTAGTGATGAAAACTACACCGAAACACGTTATGAGTTTTTTGGTCCAAATGGTTCACAGTTTATTGTTGAATGCTTAACAGATAATCCAACAAGAACCATCGCTGATGTAAGAAACTGTTTTACAAAAACAGGCGGAAAGTCAGGTTCGGTACTACATAGTTTCCAACATCAATCAATGTTTTCCTTTAAAGGCTTAACCGATGAAGAAGTACTAGAAACACTCATTTTAGCCGATGCGGATATTATCGATATGGAAGTGGAAGAAGACTATGTGACCCTATACGCAGAAACCACAGATTATAATCATGTTAGAACCGCTTTATTAGATGCGTATCCTAACTTGGAACTTGAAATCGATGAAATTACATGGCTCCCCCTTTCTTATATCCAATTAACGGATGAAAAAGATAAAGAAGCGTTTGAAAAACTTCAAACGATGTTAGATGATATAGATGATGTTCAAAATGTCTATCATAATATTGAAACCGCCTAAATCGCGGTTTTTTATATGCCTAAATAAAAATCATCGTAAAAACCCAACGATATAAAAATAATCGTCGCAAAAACCCAATGATATAAAAATAATCGTTGCGCTTTGGGGGAAAATAGTATATAATTATGGTGGTGATGACATATGAAATACAATAGATTTGAGGGTAGTCGATTAGAATTTAAAGAGAAACATACACCAACAATGTTAAAGACTGTTTCAGCTTTTGCAAATTATGAGGGCGGAACCATCATTGTTGGAATAAGTAATGATGGTGAAATAATTGGCGTAGAAGAATCTAAAAAGATTCGTGAAAGCATCGAACAAGCCATTAATGACAGCATTGAACCAAGGCCAAACTTTGCATTAAAGGAAGAGTTTATTGAAAATAAGACGCTTGTGGTAATAGAAGTTTATCCTGGAGATAATCCACCCTACATGTATAAATCAGAAACCTTCAAACGCAGTGATACGTCAACGGTAAAGGTCGATAGAAATGAGCTGATTAGATTAAATTTAAAAGGAAAAAATGTGTCCTATGATAGTATGGTCAGCCCCAATCAACATTTAACATTTCGAACACTTGAAAATGAATTCTTAAAGAGAAACGAGACCTTAAAGATAACAAAAGATGTCTTAATAACATTAAGGCTTTTATCAAACTCGACTTATAATATTGCAGGTTTATTGATATCGGATGATAACGATTTAGATACATCATCGGTTGATTTGGTTCTATTTGGTAATTCAACAAACGTTATTATCGATAGAGTCGCTGTAGAAAAAGCATCTATTTTGACCCAATTAAATGAGGCAAATTTATTTTTTAATAAACATTACCCGAAATTAGAGGTTATTGAAGATAGAGTACGTGTGCATAAATCCCAAATACCGGATTTAGCATTTAGAGAAGCTATAGCAAATGCGATAATACATCGTGATTACCTTCAAGCTGGATCAATAAAGGTTGCCTGTTATGACAATCGTATTGAAATCACTTCTCTAGGTGGTTTGGTAGAAGGTATGAGTGAATCGGCATTTTATAATGACAATTTATCCATTCTAAGAAACCCTATCATTGCACAAGTGTTTAGGCGACTAGGATTAATTGAAGCATTTGGAACAGGGATAGGAAAAATCATAAATACATATAAAAACTCCTCCCATGAGCCAGTTTTTATCATAGAAGCCAATTTCATAAAAATTATTTTACCTAATATGCTTTATGATGACACAAAGTTATCTAATGAAGAAAAAATTCTAAATCATCTTTCTATATATCCTTCCATTACTAGAAACAAAACAGAGAGTATATTAAACATATCGAAAGATAGAGCACACACACTCCTTAGTCGGATGGTTGAAGATGGACAACTTAAAATAATTAAACAGGGACCAAATTCATTTTATGAAGTTAAAAAACCGTTTTTTTAATAAGTAGTAAATTATCTGGATTTATATCCTTTATAAATAAGAGAATCTAATATTAGAATAATCACATAAAATGCCCGTTTTATTGCATTTTACTTGACAATAATATATAATATTAAAAGTAGTAAAAAGGGTGATTTCTCTGAAAGAAATTTTATCGGATATACAAGTCAAAAAAACACTAACGAGAATTTCGCATGAAATAATTGAACGCCACAATGCTTTAGATAATATTGTGTTAGTTGGTATACTAACTAAAGGATTACCTATCGCGGAAATTATTAGTGAAAATATACATAAGTTTAGCGGGCATGCATTACCCGCTTTTGGTATTGATATTAGCGCTTATCGTGATGATGAAAAGAAGGCAAGTGAAGCGTTTATGTTAAAGGCGGAACTTAAAGATAAAGAAGTCATTTTAGTAGATGATGTCTTGTTTACAGGTAGAAGTGTTAGGGCAGCGATGGATGCGGTCATGGATTTAGGAAGAGCGAAATCGATTGAATTAGCCGTATTGGTTGATCGCGGTCATAGAGAACTACCCATTAGAGCGGATTATGTTGGTAAAAATATCCCTACTCATAAACTGGATAAAATTTATTATGATTCAGAAAAACACATCGTTTATTTAAAGGAGACACGGTAAATGGATAAGCTCATACAACAGGCAATAGATAACGAATATTTAAGACAACAACAACATATTGAATTGATTGCTTCAGAAAACTTTGTGAGTAAAGAAGTATTAGACGCACAAGGTTCCATCTTTACAAATAAGTATGCAGAAGGCTATCCAGGTAGAAGGTATTATGGTGGGTGTGAATTTGCTGATGAAGTAGAAACACTCGCAATCGAACGTGTAAAACAACTCTTTAATTGTAAGTATGCAAACGTTCAACCCCATTCTGGATCTCAAGCCAATATGGCAGCGATACGTTCACTTATTAAACCGGGTGATAAAATCCTTGGAATGAAGTTAGATAGTGGGGGACATTTAACCCATGGTTATAGACTCTCGTTTTCTGGTCAAGATTATGTAGGTGTGACTTACAGTGTAGATAAAGATAGTGAAATGATTGACTATGAAGACGTATTAGAAATAGCGAAACGTGAAAAACCAGATCTTATTATTGCGGGAGCAAGTGCTTACGCAAGAGTGATTGATTTTAAGAAATTCAGAGAAATAGCTGATGAAGTTGGTGCTAAATTATTAGTTGATATGGCACACATTGCAGGATTAGTTGCAGCAGGCGTGCATCCAAGTCCACTGCCTTATGCAGATTTAGTTACCTCAACGACCCATAAAACATTAAGAGGTCCTAGAGGTGGTATGATTCTTACCAACGATGAAACACTTTCAAAATTGGTAGATAGAAATGTGTTTCCCGGTATTCAAGGTGGACCTTTAGTTCATGTGATTGCCGCAAAAGCCATTAGTTTCTATGAGGCACTTGATGATGGTTTTACTAAGTATCAAAAGCAAGTCATTAAAAATGCCAAAACACTAGCCAATGAACTTAAATCCTATGGCTTTCGAATTGTATCGGACGGGACGGATAATCACATCGTTTTAGTCGATGTTTCCCCACTTGATATTACAGGTAGGGAAGCAGAAGAATTGCTTGGGCTTGTTAATATCACAGTGAATAAAAATACCATTCCCTTTGATAAACAAAAACCAGCCATCACCTCAGGCATTCGCCTAGGCACCCCAGCGATGACCACAAGAGGTTTTAAAGAACAAGAAATCAAATGGGTTGCAAAAATGATTTATGAAGCGATTAAATATAAAAATAACGAAGATAAACTACAACAAATAAAACATGAGATAATCTCTTACTTGAAAGATTATCCAATATATAAAGGAGTATAATATGATTGAAAAAACAAGATTTATTCCAGATGGAAAAAGCGAAAGAAAACTAGATCCTATTGTAGAATACAAAGAACCTAAGTATTTATACTTTCCCACAGTCGATTTAAAATGCCCTACAGGCGAAACGTGTGTCATTGATGGTCAATACGTTAAAGTGGGTGAGTTAATCGGGACAAGACATGGTGCTTTCTTTGATCAACCTATTCACTCTACCGTTAGTGGTAAAGTCTTAGGGATTGAGAAGAAACTTCATGGTAGTGGTGATGTAGTGGATTGTTTAATTATTGAAAATGACTTTAAATATGAACTACATCCAGATTGTGAACCTAGAACGGATGAAGAGATTGATGAATTAACAAAAGAAGACTTCATCAAGATTATTGAAGACTCAGGCTTAGCCGGTCTTGGTGGTTCAGGGTTTCCAACCCATGTGAAGTTTAAAACAGATAATCCAATCAAGTATATTGTTGCCAACGGTGTTGAGTGTGAACCCTATATTATCAGTGATTATCAAATTATGATGTCTAAACCCGAACGGATTATTCAAGGTTTAGTTTATTCCATGAAAGCGATGGATGCGCCTCATGGTTTAATTGCGGTTAAGAAAAAATACCCTGAGTTAAAGAAATCCTTTGAAGACGCTTTAGCAAACATGGATTGCCAAATGGATATTAAAGTCGTTCAAACCAATAACCACTACCCAGCGGGCTGGGAAATTGACACGATTAAAAGTGCCACCGGTATTAAAGTACCCGTTGGTAAATTAACGAGTGAATATGGTGTATTGGTTGCCAATGTAACAACACTTTATGGGATTTATCGAGCGGTTAAGCGAAGAATGCCTATTACAGAAAGATTCTTTTCTGTTTGTGGTGAGGGGATTAAAGAACCTAAGAGCTTTAACGTTAGAATCGGTACACCTGTAAGAGATTTAATAGAAAAATGTGGTGGGTATGTTGACGATAAACCTAAAGTATTAGTATGTGGAGGTCCAATGATGGGTACCAACCTACAAAGTGATGATTTTATCGTCAGTAAAACAACAACCAGCTTAATTGTATTCAATGAACAAGAATGGATTGAAGAAGCTTGTATTCATTGTGCAAGTTGTGTTTATAGTTGTCCTGTGGATATTAAACCTGTCCAAATTATGGACGCTTATAAAGTAAGAGATAAAGAAGCGCTTGAGAAATTAGATGTTAATAGGTGTATTGAATGTGGGCTTTGTAGTTATACATGTCCTTCAAACATTCACCTAACTGAAATTATGCGTCAAGCGAAGAGATTTTTAAAGAGGTAGAAGTCTATGCAAACATATGTAAAACAAACAAGTCCTTATATTAGAAAGGATACATCCGTCAAACGGATGATGGTTGATGTATTAATTGCGTTAATTCCACTAGTGATATTTGCGGTATACCGTTTTCAGTTTGATGCGGTATGGCGATTATTGCTTGCGGTAGTGGCAATGGTTTTAGCGGAATGTCTAACCATTATGATTCGGCACAAACCCCATCCAAGAGTGGAAGGATTTGGGGCTCGATTTATGGATAGATTTTCGAAACTAAGTTGGTTAAATGTCATTACACCATCGATTAGTGCGATTATCTTTGTGATGATGATCCCCTCTAAATTACCACTATATGTTGTCTTTGTAAGTGCTGGATTAGGGCTATTCTTAGCGAAAATGGTATTTGGTGGATTGGGGGCAAACGTCTTTAACCCAGCGGCAGTAGCGTTTATTATTGCACTGATTAGTTTTGCTTCAGGCTTTAGTTATACAGGCATTGACTCCATTGCCGGTGCCACACCTCTTACTGCAATTGGTGAATCACTTAATAACATTCCTAATTTATTAAAGAGTTATTCACTATTTGATTTATTCATGGGTGATATTCCTGGTGGTATGGGTGAGGTAAGTGCGTTATTAATTTTATTAGGTGGTGCGTATCTCTTTATTAGAAAAGCCGCAGACTACCGAATTACCTTATCGATGTTATTGGTGTTTTCTCTTTTAATGGTTGTGGCTGCTGTTGCAGTTAAAGGGGATGTGTTAAACATTGTCTTATATCAATTATTAACAGGTGGGTTATTATTTGGAGCCATCTATATGGTTACAGACCCAGTTACCGCACCAATTACTAAGCCAGGTAGATGGCTATATGGCTTAATACTTGGGGTACTTGTGGTATTGATTAGATTATTTGGATCACACGTTGAAGGAATGGCATTTGCAATTTTAATTAGTAATATGTTTGTTCCTTTAATTGATTATTATAAATGGAGCAATCCAAAATATACATGGAAGATGTGGCTAGGCTATGGTTTAGTTTTAGTCTTAATGTGTGTGGTTGTCTTCATTGGCTTAGGAGGGCTATAAAATGAAAATACTTAAAACAGCCCTTGTTCTAACGTTAGTTGGGATTTTATGTGGGGCAATTATTGGTTTAACAAACCATGTCACAGCGCCAATCATTAAAAGAAATGCCGATAAGCGCGCTCAAGAAGCGTATCGTTCATTCTTTAATGATTTAACGGAGATTTTTTCAAACGAAGTCGAAGAGAATAGTGTTTATCTTGTGATAGATATTAAAAAAGATAGCGAAGTTATTGGTTATGTCTACCGTGCTAAGGGGACAAACCAAAGAGGTTTAGTTGATTTAGCGGTAGCGTTTGATACCGAAGGTAAGATTGTTGCGGTGAAGATTTTAGAAACAGAAAATACGCAAGGATTTTATGATAAATACGTTGATGCAGCCAATAATACATTGGTTGGGTTAATTGGTGATTCTAAAGATAACTTAAACGGTATTGATAATATCGGTGGTGTTACTCAAACCGGTAATTTATTAAATGAGTTATTAAAAGATATTAGCGCACTTGCAAAAACAAACTTCACTTCACATGTGTTACCTAAAAGGGTGGTGATCGCATGAAAAAAGAAAATAGATTTTTAATTATTTATGCGGTTTTATTTACATTAATCGCAGTTGGTTTTATTGTTGGCTTTAAACAATTTGAAAAAACAACCAAAACCGAAGACATTAATAGCGGTGCTTTAGTTACTAAGACAACTTATTATAAAGGTGGTAAAGTAAGTGGCTATTCGTATGTTGGTAGCGGTTCTGTAGAAGATGTGATTCCTGGAACCATTGGTCAAGGACCTAAAGAATTAAGGGTTGAAGTCTATACCGATGATAAACACGTGATTACTAATGTACGTATTGTAAAAAGTGAACATACACCCGATTATATTAAATATGTGTTAGAGTATTTCAACACATTACCAGGCACCTCTTTAATCGATTATAAACTGGTGGATGAGGTCAGTGGTGCAAGTGCGGCTTCAATGCCTATTGTTAGGCAAATACTAACTGAAGTTACAGTACTTGCAACAGGACAACAACCAACCGAAAGACCAGAAATAGATCCGTATAAAGAAATATTTGCGGATTATGTTTCAAAAGAAAAGGACGCTAGTTTTGTTGTGAATGAAACCATCACAAACAAAGAAATCATTAAAGATAAAGATGGTAACATTCTTGGCCATGCGTATACGATTAAGGATACAACACCTGAAGATATTCCAGGTACTGGTAAAGGTAAGTTAAGCTTTTTAGTTGGAGTATCTGAGGGTAAGATTGTTGGATATTATGAACTTGAAAACAATCACTCTAAAGTGGATGACTATTATAATAAATACAATGATTTCCTAGCAAGCTTAAAAGGAACAACCATTGGCGAGCTAAGTGTTGATAATCAAGGTGGTGCAAGTGTTTCTGGTGGTGCGCTTGGTAGAATATTTGATGCCTTAAAAGCCGCAGAAAGCACAGAGCCAGTCGATCCTAAACTGGTGTTGGTTCAATCTTTCTTTAGTAGAGCGGATGATTATGTTGAAACCGAAGTAGTAAGTGGATCAATGTATTTGGTTGTTGAAGCAAAACGCGGAACACAAACACTAGGTTATATTTACCGTGCTAAAGATACGAATCAACGTGGACTTGTAGATATCGGTGTTGGCTATGATACCAATGGTAAGTTAGTCGCTGCCAAGATCATAGAAACAGAAAACACAGATGGTTATTATACCCAGTATATTGAAAACGAGGTATTAATTGGTTTAACTGGTAGACACGCATCAGAACTTGTAGGTATTGATAATATTGGTGGTGTTACTCAAACCGGTAATTTATTAAATGAGTTATTAAAAGATATTAGTGATTATACAAGATTAAATGTATATAAAGAAATTTATGAAACCGTTGAAACCATTACGCTTGATGATACCTTTACACCAACGGAACATATTACGAAAAAAGAAGTTATTAAAGATAAAGATGGCGTGATACTTGGTTATGCCTATACAGCGGTTGGTACAAGTAATGAACCACTTCATGATTATGACGATAGTGGTAAGACGTATACACACAGTTTATTAATTGGTTTAGATACCGATAAAAAGGTTGTAGGTATACTTACAGCTTATTCTGAACATACACCAAGTTACTATGTTCATCACGATAGTTACTTTACAAGTTTAGTAGGTACAGACATTACCGCTGCACCAATAGATAACGTATCAGGTGCAACCGTAACAAGAAATATTATTAGAGTATTAATTGATGCGATTAAGGAGGTGGCGTAATTATGGAAGCCAAGTTAAAAAAGAAAGATGTCTTATTAACGGGTATCTTTAAAGAAAACGCCATCTTTAAGATGGCACTTGGAATGTGTCCAGCTTTAGCGGTTTCTAGTAGTTTTGAAAGCGCGTTTGGGATGGGGTTAATGGTTATTGTGGTTTTAATATTTACAAACGTTATTATCTCAGCCATTAGAAACTACATTCCTAATGATGTTAGAATTCCTTCGTATATCGTTGTTATTGCAACTGCGGTTACAGCACTTAAGATGGTCGTAGATGCGTTTGCACCGGCGCTTGCGGTAAGTTTAGGAATCTTTATTCCATTAATTACCGTTAACTGTATTGTCTTAGGACGGGCAGAAGCGTTTGCGTCTAAAAATAAAGTTGTTGACTCGTTTTTTGATGGACTTGGTAGTGCACTAGGCTTTACATTAGCGTTAGTCGTTATTGGGTTAACCAGAGAAATATTAGGTAAGGGTTCACTCACACTAGGGGCGTTATTACCACTAGGTTTTGAAACAACACTAAGATTATTCCCAAGTCAATTTGGTCTATCTATGTTGGTTCAACCAGCGGGTTCGTTTTTAGTTATTGGGTTACTGCTTGCGGGTATTACCGCATATGAAAACAATAAAACGTATCGTATGCGCTTGAAAGGAGCGAAGAAAAAATAATGGAATTATTAGGCATTATATTTGCAGCATTAATTTCCTCAATGCTCATCAATAACGTTATATTGATGCAGTTTTTAGGTATTTGTTCATTCTTAGGTGTTTCTAAGAAGATGAGTAACGTATGGGGTATGAGCGCAGCCGTTATTGTGGTTATGCTGGTATCTAGTGCGATTACGTATCCTATTTATTACTTTATTTTAGTTCCTTTAAATATCGCATACATTAATACTATTGCCTTTATCTTAGTTATAGCAGCGGTGGTTCAGTTAATTGAAATGTTTTTAAAACGTTATGTTGTTGGTTTGTATAGAGGACTTGGTGTATACCTACCTTTAATTACCACAAACTGTGCGGTATTAGGTGTCGCCATTAGCGTATTAGATAAAAATGTTGCTGGTAACTTTTTAACAGCGATGATTGTGACACTTGGTAGTGCCCTTGGTTATAGTTTAGTGATTGTTGCCTTTAGTGCAATCAGAATAAAACTAGATGCTAAAGATGTACCTAAAGCGTTTAAAGGCTTACCTGTTGCGTTAGTAACCGCAGGATTAATGAGTTTAGCGTTTATGGGATTAGCGGGGTTAATCTAATGACTGGCCCAATTATTGGTATTATCATAGTTGCTTTAGTGATTAGTCTTTATTTAGTCATATCTTACTTCAATCACAAAACACCAATACCTGAGGGTTGTGAAGAAGCGTTTAATGAGGCTCAAGGTTGTACACTTTGTGCCCAAAGAAAGACATGTGGATTAATCCAAAAGCTAGACAATATTAAGGAGATTAAATTATGACGATTTTATATGCAACATTAATTATAGGTGGTATTGGACTCTTATTCGGTCTCATCTTAGCATTAGCTGGTAAGTATTTAGAAGTGAAAGAAGATGAACGTATCGATGTGGTAGAACAATTACTACCAGGGTATAACTGTGGTGCTTGTGGGACACCAGGTTGTAGAGCGTTTGCGACATTGATTGTATCGGGTGGCGCAGGGAATTTAAAACGTTGTAAACCAGGTAAAGTTGATAAAAACTTTAACCCAATTTTAGAGTACTTAAAAGAACATCCAAACGAGGATGGAACACCTGTAACCATTAAGTTATAATACATAAAGCGCACTTGCATGAGTGCGCTTTACTATTGTAAAGTGACATAAATTCATTTATAATGTTAAGTGCTTATAAAAGGTGGCAAAATAATGAAAAAAATAGTAATAACACTCTTAAGTCTTTGTGCGGTTTTCTTTACTCAAGTTAATATTCAAGGTGCTGATGCGATTGGCATTAGCACAATGGGTACGTATATTACAGTAAATTTATACAACCAAGGCAGTGAAGAGCATTATAGTAAAATTAAAGAAATTTATGAATATTATGATTATTTAGGATCAAATTATTTAAGAACAAGTTCAGTTTATGGTGATCTTAATTATGTCTATAGCATCAACCTTGATAAAGGAAATGAAGTTAGCGTTAATGACGATTTGTATGCAATGATTAAATTTTCTCTTGAAATGATGGAAGAAACAAATGGCTATTTTAATCCCTTAATTGGTGAGGCAGTTGATGTATGGAAAGAGTTAATTCAAAATCATACCAATCAAACTATTACCAAAGAAGTTTACGATGAAGTTATCCTACAACTAAAAGATATTCCAGTGATTACCAAGGAAGATATCGTCTTAGATGATGTAAATAAAACGGTGAAATTATTAGGCCATGCTAAGCTAGACTTAGGTGCTATTGCAAAAGGTTATGCAACCCAAAAGGTTGTTGATTATCTTATATCTAAAGAAGTCACCACCTACAATATCGACGCAGGTTCATCTAGCATTGCCTTTGGAATACATCCAGAAAATAGACCTTTTAAAACCGGTTTAAAAGACCCATACAAATTATTTGAAGACAATCTTTATAATATTTATGGTATTTTAAGCGCTCAAGATACACACGTTGTAACGAGTGGTGATTACATTCAATATGTTAAGTATAATAATCAAATACTACATCATATTATAGATCCTCATGATTATATGCCTAAAAATTACTACCACACCATTACCATAACTGGTAGTGATGGAGGTAGATTAGATGCGTATTCAACCGCGATATTTAATATGCCTGAAGCAGAAGCGGTTACGTTTTTAGAAAGCCGTGATATGTTTTATTCATTTTATAAAAAAGACGGTGTCGTCCATAACTTTAGTGAGTCTGTGTTACAACTGATGAAAATGAAAGAACCCATCATCGATGAACCAACGCCAAATACCCCTAAATCAAGTAACATCTTAATACTTATTTATATCCTTTCAGGGATTGTGTTGGTGTTTGGAAGCATTATAACGGTTATGATGATTAAAGAAAGAAAACATAAAAATGAACAAAAAACAACTGATTAGAGATGGGTTATTAATAGGGATTGTTGTTACGGTTATTGCGATTATATATTTAATAAGCCTACTTAACCGTAAACCATCTGAGGTAGCTGTGGTTAATTATAATAACCAACCTCTTTTTAGTGTTGAGTTAAAGAGTGGTGTTTTAAAATCTAAAACCACGGTTTATGAAGTGGATGTGCTACCTGTTATAAAAGAAGGCAAACTCTATATCAATGATGAATTAGATACCCGATTAGAAAAAGGTAGTGGGGTTATTGTTTATGATAACCATTATGTGATTTTAGGTAATCTAGATTATATGATTATTAAATATAACCAAGCCAATCAAACGATAAAAGTATTAGAAGAAACAAGCCCTTATAAGATTTGCTCTACCCAAGGTGAATCAAAAGGTGCACCCATTATTTGTCTACCTAATTTAGTAACCATTACCTTTGGTAAATTAGATGGATTGGATGTGATTATATGAAATTATCTGTTCGTAAATTGGTGATTTTAAGTGTAATGATGGCGATAGCTGTGGTTGTTAATATCTTAGAATCATGGATTCCAATCATACCTGGAACGGCCTTTAAAATAGGTTTTGCCAATATTATTATTTTAATTATTGCCTATGCTTACGGGCCACAGGAAGCTATTTTAGTAGGGGTTATTCGAATATTTATTGTTGGTTTATTAGGTCCTTCAGGGTTTGGACCAACATTTATGTTAAGTTTAAGTGGTGGTGTGTTTTCGATACTTACCATTGCATTGTTTAGGTTAATTAATAAATTTAGTATTGTTTCTGTAAGTATTGTTTCTAGTGTAATGCATGTGGCTGGTCAATTACTCGCAGCAAGCTTTTTATTTAGTGATGTGGTTATCTTTTATCCCCCCATTATGCTTGCTTTAAGCATTCCTGCGGGTTTACTAACAGGTATATTAGCTAACCGTTTCTTAAAAATAAGTGATGGCTGGTTTAATGAAAATAGTGCAGCATAATTAAAGTTGTAAAAAAGATTTGACAAGTATATTCTTTGTGTTATAATAATTAAGCGTACTTACTATGAACAAAAGTTCATGGCGGAAGGAGAATAATATATGAAAGCGAAAATACATCCAAATTATCAAGTTGTTAAAGTTAGATGCACAACCTGTGGTGAAGAGTTTGAAGTAGGATCTACTGCAAAAGAAATAAAAGTAGATACTTGTTCAAAATGTCATCCTTTTTATACAGGACAAGAAACTTATGTTCAAGCAGCTGGTAGAGTTGAGAGATTCCAAAAACGCTACGGTATTGATAATAAAGAACAAAAATAACACAAGAAAAAGCATCCCAAAGGATGTTTTTTTTATGCATTATTTAATGAAAATATTTTCAATAAGAATAGAGTTGTAAAAGTTAAAAATTTCCTTTATACTAACATAGAGGTGAGGGTATGCATCAACCATTATACGGTGGATGGGTCGAAGTGATTTGTGGGCCTATGTTTGCCGGTAAAACAGAAGAAATTATTAGACGTATTAGACGATTAGAATACGCTAAGAAAAATGTCTTGGTTTTTAAACCAGTCATTGATGATAGGTATTCAAGTGATGAAATTGTTTCACACAATCAAACAAAAGCCAAATCCATTAATATTACATCCGCACTTGAGGTATTAAACTATATTAAAGAAGATACCTCCGCTGTTGTTATTGATGAAGCGCAGTTTTTTGATGATACTATTGTTGATGTTGCAGAGCATTTAGCAAATAGAGGGATTAGGGTTATTATTGGTGGTTTAGACCGAGACTTTAGAGGAGAACCTTTTGGCCCAATGCCTAAATTGTTAGCTATCGCGGAGTTTGTTTCAAAACTAACCGCCATATGCGTAAAATCAGGACAACCTGCCACAAGAACACAACGTTTAATTAATGGGAAACCGGCTAGATATAACGATCCTATTGTATTGATTGGTGCGAGTGAATCTTATGAACCACGCTCAAGAGAATACCATGAAGTACTCAATAAACCAATAAAAATAAAGTGATTAAATATATGAAAGAGGCTTTAAAAGAAGCGAAGAAAGCCTATGATAAAAATGAAGTACCGATTGGTTGTGTTATTGTTTATCAAGATAAAATTATCGCTAGAGCTCATAACCAAAGACTCAAAAAAGAACTCACCCATGCGCATGCTGAAATGCTTGCGATTGAGAAAGCCAATAAAGTTTTAGGCTCATGGAGATTAGAAGATTGTGATCTCTATGTTACCTTAGAACCATGTGCGATGTGCGCTGGTGCCATTTTACAGGCTAGAATGAGAAAAGTGGTGTATGCATTAAAGGATAATAAAAGTGGTGCACTAGGTGGTTATTTCAATCTTTATGAGCATTCATTTAATCATCGTGTTGTTGTTGAATCTGGGATACTAGCGGAAGATTCTAAAGCGTTGATTCAATCCTTTTTTAAAACTTTACGCCAATAATACTTAACAAATAACTTATAAATATGATATACTTGTTATTGCACAAAGAGAACATATTTCCCTTTGAAGCATCACTATTCAACTTATCTCGGGTGAACCTGGTCAGGTCTTGACTGAAGCAGCCATAAGCTTGTTGTGAGTGTGGATAGTGATGCTTGAGGGGGCAATTGTTCTTTTTTATTTATATGAGGGTTCATATTATGCTATAATATGTGTTGGAGGAATAGTTATATGAAATTAAATTATAAAATACATCAAACGCTTCAAACGCCTGTAGAAATCCAAGATGCGGATGGAAAAGTTGTTGAAGTACATTACATGAATGACACGAATTATTTAGCTAGATACGCTGGAAAGGGACAATTTTCTATATGGACTAGCGATGGTAAGGTTTTTAAACTACTAATTGAAAAAGGTTATTATGAATCATTAGCGCCTTTGTTTAGTGCGTATATCAATGGCGTATGGATTCGTTTTTTTGAAACCATTCAAAAAATCAGACAAAATTTATTTAGAAAAATCATACTACCAATTTTATTGGTTGCATTAGCGGTAATATCGATCTTTACATTTGTTCCACAACTTGCAGATTTTAGAATGTATGTATTACTAGGAATGCTTGTTATTGTATTGTTTGTCAATATTTTTCAATCAAGTTATATGAGAAAAAAGGTCGACCAAGCTAGGTTAGAGGCGGTGACCGATATTAAGAATCATCTTGGTGTTGAAGAATTTCAATCACTTGTTCAAAAACAAGGTGAATATTATGAAGAGTATTTTAAATTTGAAGATGATGAAGTCGTTGAAGTGACTGAACAAATCGAAGAAGACACTCAATCAGAAGAAGAACGTGATCAAGAAGTTGTTTTAGAAGTTGAAGATGAAGTCATTGAAGAAGAAAAGGTGGATGAATGATAGACAATAAAGCGATTAATACCATTCGTTTTTTGGGTGTTGATGCCATAAACAAAGCCAATAGTGGACACCCTGGTATTGTTTTAGGTGCCGCACCTATGGCGCATGAGTTATTTGTGAATCATTTAAATATTTATCCAAAGGAAGATAAATGGATTAATAGAGACAGATTCATTCTCTCAGCGGGACATGGCTCAATGCTGTTGTATGGTTTATTGCACTTATCGGGTTTTGATATTACAATTGAAGACATTAAAAACTTTAGACAACCTGGCAATACACCTGGTCACCCAGAATATGGTCATACACATGGTGTGGAAACAACCTCTGGTCCACTTGGACAAGGGATTTCTAATGCCGTAGGTATGGCGATTGCAGAAGCACATTTAAGTGCAAGGTATAATAAAGAACATTTTAATATTATTGATCATTACACTTATGTATTATGTGGTGATGGTGATTTACAAGAAGGAGTGGCTCAAGAAGCCATTTCACTGGCAGGTCATCTTGGGTTAAATAAACTGATTGTTTTATTTGATAGTAACGATATTCAATTAGATGGACCTACTCATATGGCTACATCAGATAACCATAAAAAACGATTTGAATCGGTTGGGTGGAATTATGTATTTGTAGCGGATGGAAATGATTTATCGCTTCTTAATAAAGCGATTAAAAAAGCAAAAAGATCATTAAAACCAACACTTATAGAAGTAAAAACAGAAATTGGTTATGCATCCCCTTTTGCGAATTCCGCAAAAGCACATGGTGCACCGATTGGTTTAGAAGCTAGAGATCTAACAGCTCAAGCACTTAACTATCATTTAAAACCATTTGAAGTAGAACAAGAAGTTTATGATTTATATAAAAAGAAAGTCTATAATCGCGGTAAACGCCTATATAATAAATGGCAAAAACTACTAAATGCTTATCAAGAGAGTTATCCACAGGAGTTTCATGAATTTAAAAAAGCTTTAGATGGTGATTATACCACTCAATTAGAAGATCTACCTTCTTATGAAGTTGGTAAATCAATCGCAACAAGAAATGCAAGTGGTGAAACTCAAAATGCCTTATCTAAAAGGTTTACCAATTTTATTGGTGGTTCAGCGGACTTAACCGGCTCGACTAAGGCTAAAGGATTAGACGGCGATTTTACAAAAGAAAATCGTTTAGGTAGAAACATCAACTATGGTGTAAGAGAACATGCAATGGGCAGTATATCTAATGGGATTACACTACATGGTGGTTTAAAATCATTTACAGGTGGCTTCTTTGTCTTTAGTGACTATATGAAACCACCACTTAGAATGGCTGCGCTCATGAACATTCCTTCTATCTTTGTCTTTTCACACGATTCACTATTTGTGGGTGAAGATGGACCAACCCATCAACCTGTTGAACAACTAGTGATGTTAAGAAGTATTCCAAACTTTACAACACTAAGACCAGCTGATGCAAATGAAACCGTGCAAGCATGGCAATATGCGATGAGTAATCAAGGACCCACTGCGATTGTTACTACAAGACAAAATGTAGTTAACCACAGCAACTTTAATAAAGACTTTGATAAAGGTGCTTATGTTATTAGTGAAGCAAAAGGTGAACTTGATGGTATTTTATTAGCAAGCGGTAGCGAAGTTAGTTTAGCTATTGAAGCCCAACAAGAACTTGAGAAAGAAAACATATTTGTTAAGGTAGTCTCAATGCCATCGATGGAATTATTTAACGCCCAAAATGCATCTTATAAGCAAATGGTGTTAAACAGTGATAAAATCTTAGCAATTGAAATGGCAAATCCAATGCCTTGGTATCAATACACTAAAGATGTGTTTGGTGTCAATAGTTTTGGTTTATCCGCCCCATTTCAAGTTGTGAAAGAACAATTTAACTTTACTAAGTCACATATCGTTAAATTATACAAACAAATTTAAGGCGAATATTCGCCTTTTATTAGAGGTGTTATATGGATGTTATTGTTATTGGTGGTGGGCATGCAGGTATTGAAGCTGCGCTCGCTGCTGCAAAACTCAATAAACAAACTCTATTAATAACCGGCTCACTAAAACGAGTCGGTTTTATGAGTTGTAACCCATCAATTGGTGGACCTGCAAAAGGTGTGGTTGTCAGGGAAATTGATGCCCTAGGTGGAGTAATGGCAAAACTGGCTGATCAAACAAAAATCCAAATGAAAATGCTCAACCGCTCAAAGGGGCCTGCTGTATGGGCTTTACGTGCCCAAATAGACAAAGTAGAATATCCCAAAATCGCACTAGAAGTACTAAAAAAACAAGCTAATTTAACCCTTTTAGAAGCTTTAGTTGAAGGCTTAATCATTGAAGATGATACCGTAAAGGGCGTAATCTTACAAAATGGTGAAAAACACTATGCGAAAGCCGTTATTATAACCACGGGAACCTATCTTGCAAGTAAAGTGTTAAGAGGACATACCGCTATTGATAGTGGGCCAGATAAAGAGCCAACAACCTATGGGTTATCGAAAACACTTCAAGGCTTAGGGTTTAAACTGATTAGACTCAAAACAGGAACCCCTGCAAGAATCAAGAAAGATTCCATTAATTATGATGTTGTGACACCTCAATATGGTGATGAAGAACTGCAAACCTTTTCGTTTGATGAAGTAGCTAATGTAAGTCATGTAGAAGTACCTTGTTATTTAACACATACCAATGAATACACACACGAAATCATTAATAACCACCTTGATGATTCTTCAATGTATGGTGGGTTAGTAGAAGGGGTTGGTCCTAGATATTGTCCATCTATAGAAGATAAAGTGGTAAGATTTTCTGATAAAAACAGGCATCAAGTCTTTTTAGAACCTGAAACCCTATCAAATGATGAAATCTATCTTCAAGGTTTATCGACATCGATGCCTGAAGATGTTCAAGAAAAGATTATTAAATCCGTTAAAGGCTTAGAAAATGCAGAAATTATCCGTTATGCCTATGCGATAGAATACGATGCAATTGACGCAAGACAATTAAGACAAACCCTAGAAACAAAAGCGATTAGTAATTTATATTGTGCGGGCCAAATCAACGGTACAAGCGGTTATGAAGAAGCGGCTTGTCAAGGTTTAA
Source organism: uncultured Acholeplasmataceae bacterium (assembly GCA_964387195.1). Lineage (GTDB taxonomy): Bacteria > Bacillota_I > Bacilli_A > Acholeplasmatales > UBA5453 > DUQU01. Next base: position 2,886 of record CAYLVT010000004.1, on the reverse strand, counting down.
TGGCTGGGATAAATGCAGTTCTTAAAATAGAAAATAAAGAACCCTTTATTTTAAGACGTGATGAGGCTTATATTGGCATACTGATTGATGACTTAATTTCAAAAGGAACAGAAGACCCTTATAGACTCTTAACCAGTAGAAGTGAATTTAGATTACTACAGCGTCACGATAACGCAGATTTAAGATTAAGAGACTATGGCTATAAATATGGTTTAATTGATGAAAAAACGTATCAAATCTTTAAAACAAAGAAAACGCAAATTACAGAAGTTATTGATTTATTACAAAATTCATTTTTATATCCAAATGAAGAAACCAATAAAACACTCACCAATTTAAAGACACAACCGATTAATCAAAAAACATCAATGAGTGAACTACTGAGACGTCCAGATGTCACTATAGATATGTTAAACGGTTTTATCTCCCTTGATGCCTATCCACAAGAAGTGCTTCATCAAGCAGAGATTAATATTAAATATCATAATTATATTGAAAAAGCCCTAGAACAAGCAGAAAGAATGAAAAAGACGGATAATCGAAAAATACCAGAAAACATTAATTATGATGCGATTAACAATTTAGCGTATGAAGCAAGAGATAAACTTAAACTTCATCAACCCAAAACACTTGGTCAAGCATCAAGAATTAGTGGGGTAAACCCTTCGGATATTAGTGTATTATTAGTCTATATGGAAACGTTGAAATGATACTTAGCAAACTTGGAATAAAATTAAGCGAAAAACAACAGACACAATTTAAAATGTATTATGAGTTTTTGATTCAAGAAAATAAAAAATACAATCTAACCGCCATCACACAAAAAGAAGAGGTCTATATTAAACACTTCTTTGACTCCCTTACTTTACTTGAAACAGGGCTTATTAAAGAAGGTATTACATTATGTGATATTGGCTCTGGGGCGGGTTTTCCCAGCATACCTATAAAGATTTTAATGCCCTCTATACATGTTACAATTGTAGAATCTCAAACAAAGAAGACTAAGTTTCTTAAACAATTAGTAGACCATTTAAATTTGGACAATGTGGATGTTATCAATGTGCGTGCTGAGGATTATGCCCACAGTAAATACTTTGATATAGTAACCGCTAGAGCGGTAGCGCATTTATCAATATTAAATGAACTATGTATACCTTTTGTTAAAAAAGAAGGCTACTTTATTGCGATGAAAGGCAGCTACCAAGAAGAATTAAACCACAGCCTAGAAGGTATTAAAAAATTAGGTGCTGCACTAGAAAATGTGGTTTCTTTAGATTTACCGAATCAAATGGGCGAGAGGAACTTAATTATTATTAAGAAAGAACATTTAGTTAAAGGTTATCCTAGGCCTTACGCTCAAATCAAGAAAAACCCACTTTAATAAGGTGGATTAAATATTATTTTGTCAAAACTAATCTTATATATTATAATATATATACAAAGGAGTTGTTAATAAAATGGAAAGACGATCAAGAGGACTTAAAGACCTACTTAAACAAGATACGTATGAAGAAGTTTTAGATGGAGAAAGCATTGAAGAAATTAGTTTGTCTTTAATATCACCAAACCCATTTCAACCAAGAAGACATTTTGATGAGGAGAAAATGGAAGAACTTGCATTATCCATTCAAGAACATGGTGTTTTTCAACCAATCATTATAAAAAAGGTGAAAGATGGTTACATGATTGTAGCCGGAGAAAGACGCTTTCGTGCCGCAAAACAACTCAATTTAAAATCGATCCCTGCGATTGTTAGGGATTATGATCAAGCAAAAGTCGCGGAACTTTCATTAGTTGAAAACCTTCAAAGAGAAAACCTAAATCCAATTGAAGAAGCAGAAGCTTATCAACATATTATGCGCTCAATGGAATTGACGCATAAACAATTAGCCGATAAAATTGGAAAATCTAGAAGTTATATTACAAATACACTTGGTCTTCTTAACTTACCTGAAGAAGTGCAAGCGATGTTGTTTAATAATGATATATCTATGGGACACGCGCGCGTATTATCCAAATTAGATGATCCAAAGCGTATCAAAGAGCTTGCACAAAGAATCGTTAATCAAAATTTATCGGTAAGACAAATTGAAGCATTGGCTTTAGAAGAAGTTAAAACAAACGTTCAAAAACGTGAACCAAAACCAAATATTTACCTTGCCTACGAAAGGGAAATCAAGGAACATCTTGGCTATAAAACAAGCATTACGGACAAAAAACTAACAATTCGTTATAAGTCTGAAGATGAACTTGAAGAGATTTTAAATATTTTACTTAGATGAAATACCAACTCAATCAAACGATTACAACTAAGAAACCTCATGTTTGTGGAAACAACACATGGAAGGTTATTAGATTAGGAGCAGATATTAAAATTAAATGCTTAAAGTGTAATCGAGAAGTCATGATACCTAAGTATGAATTAGATAAAAAGATAGAGCAAGATTCCTAAGAATTTTGCTTTTTATTTTAAAAAATAACTTTTTGTGTTGCATTTTCATTTTGTTTAAGATAGAATAATAAGGCAGCACTAAATAGGGTGGGGTAGCGAAGAGGCTAAACGCGGCAGACTGTAAATCTGCTCCCTAAGGGTTCGGCGGTTCGAATCCGTCCCCCACCACCATTTATTAAATTATCTTATAAACGGGTCGTTTTACTATTGACAACCCGATTTTATAGTGATAAAATAAACAAGCGCGCTAATTTTAAGCACGCAAGACTAGGTCTTTGAAAACTGAATAGTGATTAGAAAAACGAATTACGAATTAACAATTCTAAGTGAGAACGAAGAATAAAGCTAGACAAACTAAGAAATAAAACAAATTAAAAATTAATTTTATGGAGAGTTTGATCCTGGCTCAGGATGAACGCTGGCGGCGTGCCTAA
>CAYLVT010000003.1:41885-46976 GCA_964387195.1 uncultured Acholeplasmataceae bacterium | reverse complement strand
GAATTCATCCAGGACGTATTGAAGAAGTCGTTGCAAGAAGTCAAGCTGAAGTTGAAACATTTATCAGACAATCTGGTGAAGATGCATTGTTTGAAACGGGTGTTGGAAGAATGCATCCAGATTTAGTCAAACTCTTAGGTAAACTACAATTTAGAACTAGTTATGGACAAAACGTTTTAAGACACTCTATTGAAGTTTCCTTTTTAGCGGGTAAGCTGGCTGCGGAATTAGGTGAAAATGAAGTATTAGCTAAACGTGCTGGTTTACTTCATGATATTGGAAAAGCGGTTGACCATGAGATTGAGGGTTCACACGTTGAAATTGGTGTTAACTTAGTTTCAAGATACAAAGAACCAAAAGAAGTCATAGACGCTATTGCAAGTCATCATGGTGATAAAGAAGCGGAAAGCATCATTGCAACGCTTGTAGCTGCGGCAGATGCACTAAGTGCGGCTAGACCAGGTGCAAGATCTGAATCACTAGATAACTATATCAAACGTTTAGAATCTCTTGAAGCCATTTCAAATGGCATTGAAGGGGTTGAGCGTTCTTATGCGATTCAAGCGGGTAGAGAAATCAGAGTTATTGTTGAACCAACAAAAGTCGATGATTTACAAACCTTTAAAATTGCAAGAGAGATTAAAGAAGAAATCGAAGCAAACCTACAATACCCTGGTACCATTAAAGTAACCGTCGTTAGAGAAACTCGCGCAACAGATGTTGCTAAATAATAGGGGCATGTTTGCCCCTTTTTCTTAGAAAGAGGGAGAAAATGAGAATACTATTTATTGGTGATATTTACGGTGAACCTGGTAGAAAAATATTAAAAGAACAACTACCTAATTTAAAAAGAGAATACAAACCCAACGTGATTATTGTTAATGCTGAGAACTCTGCGGATAATGGTAGAGGCATTACCGATAAGTATTATAAAGAACTCATGAGTATGGGTGTTACAACGATCACGATGGGCAATCACGTATGGGGTCAAGCCTCATTAAAGGATTATATCGATGAAGCACACATTTGTCGTGCCGCCAACTTTAATGAAGCGCCTGGAAAACAATACGATTTAATCAATTATAATGGTAAGAAACTCTTAGTTATGAACTTATTAGGTAGAACGTATATGGAAGCCAATTTAAACAACCCATTTATTTTAGCAAAAGAGATTATCACTTCTATGAAACCCGATTACTCATTTATTGATTTTCATGCGGAAGCAACCAGTGAAAAAGTAGCATTAGGCCATTATTTGGATGGTTTAGCGAGTGTTGTTGTGGGGACACATACACACATTCAAACCGCGGACGAAAGAGTGTTACCTAAAGGCACCATTTATATTACTGATGTTGGAATGACTGGGCCATTAAATGGTATCATTGGCGTGAGAAAAGATATTGTGATAAATCGTTTCTTAAATGGTTATACCATTCCTAATGAAGTTGAAGAAGGTGTGGTTCAGCTTAATGGGGTTATAATTGATCTTGATTTTAAAACCATTCAAAGAATACATTTAGAAAGCTAAGCATCCCTCGTGATGCTTTTTTATTTTATTATGATAAAATAGAACCATATCTTTTGCGTCAACGCAAAGAATAGATTATACTAATAACGGTGATTTAATGAAAGACAAAGACTTAATAGAAAAATACTTTAAGCCCAACTTAAAAGATGCCAGAATGCGCAAAGAAGCGATACTTCATGAAGAATTTACACTTGATGAAGCTTTTTTAGGTATTGGCGAGGGGTTAAAATATAGAATTCAAACTTACGGCTGTCAAGGTAATGAAGCCGATAGCGAAATGATGGCTGGGATATTTAAAAAAATGGCCTATACTGAGGCAAGTGATGAAAGTGATGCCGATATTATATTAATTAATACATGTGCGATAAGAGAAAATGCAGAAAATAGAATTTGGGGCGAACTAGGCCGTTTAAAAAGTTATAAACGTACAAACCCGAATTTAATCTTAGGCTTATGTGGCTGTATGGCTCAAGAAGAATACGTCGTCAATAAAATCTTAAAGAGTTATCCTTATGTGGATTTGGTATTTGGAACGCATAATATCCACAAACTGCCTTATTATATAAAACAAACGATGTTTGATAGAGAGCGTGTCATTGAAGTGTACTCTTACGAAGGCTCGATTATTGAAAATATGCCAAAAGTTAGACAACATACATTTAAAGCTTGGGTGAATATTATGTATGGGTGTGATGAGTTTTGTACATATTGTATTGTTCCCTACACTAGAGGGAAAGAGCGTTCTAGAAATAAAGACCAAATTATTGAAGAAGTAAAAGAACTTGTTGAAGCGGGATATCAAGAAGTGACATTGCTTGGACAAAACGTGAATGCGTATGGTAAAGACTTTAAAGATTTAGACTATACGTTTGGCGATTTATTGATGGATTTAGATAAAACCGGCATTAACCGAATCCGTTTTACAACCAGTCATCCTAGAGATATCGATGATAAAACCGTACAAGCTTTTAAAGAATGTAAGCATGTGATGCCACACCTACATTTACCTGTGCAAAGTGGTTCTAATGAAGTCTTAAAGAAAATGAACCGCGGGTATACTAAGGAAATCTATTTACAATCCATTAACAAACTCAAAAAAGCAAGACCCGATATTTCCTTTACAACCGATATTATTGTAGCGTTCCCTTATGAAACAGAGCAAGACTTCATCCAAACACTAGACTTAGTTAAAGAAGTTGGCTTTGAAGGGGCATTTACATTTATCTTCTCAAGACGTTCAGGAACACCAGCGTATAAATATCCAGACATTATAAGCGAATCCGAACAAAAAGACCGTCTTCAAAGATTAAATGAGGTCGTTAACCAAGGCTATTTAAAGGGCAACAAACGCTTTTTAGGTAAAGTAGTTAAAGTGTTGGTCGATGGTTTTTCTAAAAATGATGAAAATATTTTAGCTGGGTACTCAGAACATAATAAACTCGTAAACTTTAAAGGCGACGCATCGATGATTGGTAAAATTATTGATGTCCACATCTTAGAAGCTAAAACGTGGTTTTTAATAGGTGAGGCCGTTTGAATAAATTACTCAACGCGATTAAAGAAGATGAATCCATTAAAGAATATATCATCCTCCACAACCAAATAAATAATGATAAATCGCTTAAAGATGCCATTTCATCACTTAAAAACCTGCAACAACAACTCATTAATTTAAATCATGTTGGTAAATATAAGATGGCTCAAGTTATTGAAAAAGAGTATTTGGAGAAACGAAAAGCGCTGGAAGAAAATCCAATCATTCGGCATTATTTAACTATTCAAGAGGAAATAAAAAATCTATTTGATGAAATAAAAGAAATTTTAGAAACCGGTTTATCAATTGAATTATAGACAAAATGGTAAGGGAAATTACACAATTAAAGGAATTCCCTTACTTTTTATTGCAATAGTAATCAATTTATAGTATTATAAATTTAACAATATATGGAGGTATTTTATGGCACTACTTACAAAGGCAGATACTTTTTTAATCGGTAAAAAACAATTCAATGTTTCAGAGGTGTTAGATAATCTAATCTATTTAGATAGCCAAACGGTATTGGATTTCTATCAATCTGTGGGATTAAGCATCCCAAGAAAGTTAAGAATGGGCGCTTTGAAGCGTGCCCTTGATCCTTATGTGAAGGCTAAACACGTTGCCCTATCAACCCTATCGGATGAAGTAAACTACAGACTAGGTTGGTATGAGCACTTCTCTGAAAGTCAATTAGTGAACTTGGTTTCTCTTTTTCATAGTGAAGAACTTGTTAAAGAGGCTAGAGAAGAATTATGGCTTTTACTCTTAAGTTATATGTTTGACAAACAAGTAAGTGAACATGATACGCTTCGATTGTTTTCCAATAAACCAGGGTTAGTTATTGAAGAAACAAAAGCTTTCAATGAAGTTTTAAACCCATTGTTTTTTGATGAAACAGATAAGATTGATGGTCTTGATCAAGATACCTTTAGATCGGTTCTTTATAAAAGTTCTACCCTCGTAGAAATTAGAGAAATCGGTAAAAAATACGGTGTTGATGTACCAAGAAGACTTAAAAAACAAGAACTGGCTCAAATCATTAAAGATGTTTTACAAGAAAGAAATGAATTAACGGAAGAAGAAAGTCAAAAAATTGACAAAATGGCCGTTATTGCACTTCAACGATACGCTAAAGATCGTGATATCAAAGCTTCAATTGAACTTAAAAAAGAAGAAATTATTGAATACATCTTAGCCAACGCAAATGAAACAAAAGAAAAGTATTTCCTACCAGATAGTAATGCGGTATATGACCTCATTAAACCTGAAGAAGAGGAAAAACCTGAAGTGGTAGAAGTCAAAGAAGAAATTATTGAAGAAACTATAGTAGAAGAGCCAGTTATTGAACCAGTTGTTGAACCTGTTGTTGAAGAAGTCATTCAAGAAACGACATCCATGAGTGAAGACGAGTTTAATGAACTGTTAAAGGAATTACAAAACTTATCCAAAGAAGTGGAACTTTTATCTAAAGAAGTTGATGGTTTATTAGATCATGAGTTTACCGTAATTAGTGAACATGATTACGAACATGATCACGATCATGACTATGATGAAGATGAGTATGATGTGGAATATGATGAAATTCCAGATAGAGTCCATAAAGATGTACCTAAGAAACCTCAATTCTTATTCCCATTTGAAGTTAAAGTTAGTGAAAAAGAATACGCGAATTTACGAAAGATAGAAAAAAGAGCGATTCGCAAAAAAGCTAAAGAACTTGAAAGACTTGACCCTGTACCAGTCGTATTTTTAAAGGATAATTTCCAGTAAGGTGGTGAATCATGGGCTACACTCCTATGATGCAACAATATCTTAAAATAAAAAAAGACTATGCTGACTGCTTAGTCTTTTTTAGATTAGGGGACTTCTATGAAATGTTTTTTGAAGATGCGATTACGGCAAGTAAAGAGTTAGAAATTGCTTTAACTGGTCGTGACGCTGGTGTAAAAGAGAGGGTTCCTATGGCAGGCGTACCTTATCATAGTGTTGCACCTTATATTGAAAAACTGATTCAAAAAGGTTATAA
>CAYLVT010000003.1:17222-41875 GCA_964387195.1 uncultured Acholeplasmataceae bacterium | reverse complement strand
GCCATTGCTGAACAAGTCAGTGAACCAGGTAATGGACTGGATGAGCGTAAAGTAACAAAACTAATAACACCTGGGATGGTTATTGATGACTTTTTAGATAAAAAAAGTCACAACTACATCGCCTCAATCGCTCAAGAGCGATTAAAATACAGTTTGTGTTATGCAGACATCTCAACGGGTGAGCTTTATATCATTAACGATATTAACCAAAAACAATTACTTGCTGAAATTGAAAAATTAGGCATTAAAGAATTAGTTATTAGTAAAGACTTAAAACACTTAAATAAACATTTCCATATTTTGCTTAGTTATCATGATGATATGATTTCACATGCGTTATTAGATAATTTAGAGGATCTTGCAAAAACGGCGCTATCGAGATTATTAAGTTATTTATCAAAAACGGATAGTCAACTCATAAACGTTTTTAATAAAGTAGAAATCTTAAGTGTTGATAGTTATTTAAAAATGGATGATCAAAGTCTTCATGCACTTGAACTAACCCATAACTATAAAGGCCATTCCCTTTTTAAAGTGTTAGATAAAAACCAAACAGCGATGGGCTCAAGGCTTTTAAAAACCATGATAGAAAAACCCTTGATAAATAGCGAACATATTAATGAACGGTTAGATTTTATTGAAGTTTTAACTAGTCATCCTAATTTGCATGCGTTGATTGATTCATTAAAAGGGGTTTATGATATAAAAAGAATTACCTCTAGAATATCAAGTTTAAACGCGAACCCTAAAGATTTACTTCAATTAAAACAAACTTTAAGTAAGGTTCCTTTAATTAAATCAAAGTTAAGCTCTTTTCAACATCCTTTATTTGATGAGTTTAATGAAACCATCGACGCACATACAAGTCTTTATGAAACATTAGATAAGGCAATCGATGAAAATGCCCCCTTGGTTATCAAGGAAGGATTTATTTTTAAAAAAGGTTATCATCAAGAACTTGACGAACTTAAACACGCTCAAACTAGTGGAAAACAGTGGATTTTAGAATTCGAAAGATTAGAACGAGAAAAGACTGGAATTAAAAACTTAAAAGTAGGCTATAATCGAGTCTTTGGCTATTATATTGAAATTACAAAAGCGAATTTAGCACTTGTGAAAGATGAATTTGGTTATGTAAGAAAACAAACACTGGTCAATAGTGAACGTTTTATCAATACGGAATTAAAAGAAAAAGAATCACTCATTTTAAATGCCGCTGATAAGATGGTTGAATTAGAATATGAGTTATTCATTCAAATTAGAGAATATGTCTCTACATTTACAAAATCACTGCAAATACTTGCTGATAAGATTGCTTATATTGATGTTTTGCAATCTCTAGCTAAAGCGGCTTTAGAAAACAATTATGTCAGACCACAACTTAGACAAGAAAAAGAAGTCTATGTTGGTGGTTTAAGGCATCCTATGGTTGAGTATTTTAATCAAACACCTTTTATAGAAAATGATGTTTCAATTATGGAAGGTGGTATCTTATTAATAACTGGACCTAATATGAGTGGTAAAAGCACGTATATGAGGATGTTTGCAATCGCTGTAGTAATGGCTCAAATGGGTTCATTTATACCGGCAAATGTTGCAAAAATTCCAATTTTTGATGCTATTTTTACGCGTATTGGAGCACAGGATGACCTAACAAGCGGGCAAAGCACCTTTATGGTCGAAATGATTGAAACTAATAATGCCTTACGTGGTGCAACTAGCAATTCTTTATTGATTTTTGATGAAATTGGTAGAGGAACCGCAACCTATGATGGCATGGCCCTTGCTCAGGGTATTATTGAATATGTTCATGAAAAAACAAAAGCGATGATGCTATTTTCAACCCATTACCATGAGTTAACCAAATTAGAAAACATGTTAATCAGACTTAAAAACATTCATGTTCAAGCGGTACTTGATAAAGGCGCACTTGTCTTTTTACATAAAATAAAAGAAGGACCTACGGATAAATCTTATGGTATAAATGTTGCGGCACTCGCAAAACTACCTAAGTCTTTAATCCATAGAAGCCAATTAATACTAGACCATTTAGAAGTTGATAAGAAAAAAGAGATGGAGTTAACGTTGTTTAACTTTGATGAAGAACATGAGGGTCCTATTTACAATCAAATTAATGAAAAAGTCATTAATGAACTTAAAGAAACAGACCTTAATGCACTAACACCTATTGAAGCTCTTTTACTTTTAAAGAGTCTTCAAGATGAATTGAAGTGATAAATATGATTATTAAACTTGATGAACGTTTAAGTAATATGATTGCAGCAGGAGAAGTTGTTTCAAGACCTTCAAACGCACTAAAAGAACTCCTAGAAAATTCAATCGATGCCAAAGCCACTCAAATTCAAATCCTTATTGAAGAATTTGGGTTAAAGGAAATACGTGTCATTGATAATGGCGTTGGAATGAGCCAAGAAGACTTAAAAATGGCTTTTTTAAGGCATGCCACAAGTAAAATTAAAACAGAATATGATCTAAACCATATCCATACTTTAGGTTTTCGTGGAGAAGCCATTCCTGCGATTGCTTCAGTTTCTAAATTAACCATAAAGTCAAACCAAGGAGATATAGGTAGTGAGGTATATTATGAGGGCGGTTTATTTATCCATCAAAAACCTACCCCCATGAATCAGGGAACAGAAGTTTGTATTAAAGATTTATTTTACAATGTTCCAGCGCGCTTAAAACACATTAAAAACCCGCAAACGGAATTATCATTATTATTGGAAGTGGTTGATCATTTCATTTTATCCAATCCAACCATTTCCTTTAAAGTAAGCCACAATGGGAAAGTTTTAAGACAGTCATTTGGATTAGAAAACTATGAAACGTTATTTCAAATTGTCTTTGGTAAAGATGCTCATAAAGATATGGTAAAAGTTTCAAAAACAAAGGACCATATTAGTATAGATGCGTATTTAGGTAGTCCTAAAATTACAAAATCACGTAGAAACGATATCATTATTGTATTAAATGGTAGAGTGATTAAAAACTATACCCTAACAAACGCACTGGTAGAAGGGTATCATACGAGACTTATGACCAACCGTTTCCCAATTGCGGTAGTAGATATTAAAATGGATGTTTCACTTGTAGATGTTAATATTCACCCTCAAAAAAGAGACGTCAAATTATCAAATGAATTTGTTGTTGCGAATTTAATTAGAGAAACGGTAAGAAGTGCTTTTACGAAAACCAAAGAGCAAATTTATTCACTCCCCACTTATAAACCCATTAGTGGTTTTGAGTATGTGAAAGAAGAACTCGAACTAAACCTAGAAATAAAGGAACAAAGTGAAACCTATCAAAAACTACCGGAGTTTGATTATATCGGTCAGTATAGCGGCACGTATTTGCTGTTTCAAAATGAAGAAGGTCTTTATTTAATCGATCAACATGCCGCAGAAGAACGCATAAGATATGAAATATATTATGAAAAACTAGGCACAAAAAGCTATACAAAGCCCTTATTGTTCCCTATATTATTAGAATTAAGACCTACAGAAGAAACCATTATTAAACAGTTTATAGGTGATTTAAAAAACATTGGCTTTAGTTTTACTGAGGCAGGACCAAGTGGCCTATATTTAAGTGAAATACCGATTTGGCTCATTGATGAAGATATTGATTTATTCATTCAAAACATCATCGTATCACTAGAAACATATGGTAGTGTAAACGTCAGTGATTTACGAGATAATTTATCAAAAAGTATTGCCTGTAAAGGCGCCATAAAGGCGAATCATTACTTAAACGTTGATGAAGTTCACCAACTGATAGAAGATTTAAGACAAACAAAAAACCCATACTATTGCCCTCATGGTAGACCTATATTAATTATGTTTAGTGAATATGATATCGAAAAGAGGTTTAAAAGAATCGTATGAAAAAAGTAGCGGTTATTGTTGGGCCAACCGCGGTTGGCAAAACAGCGATTTCCATAGAGATTGCCAAACGATATCATCAAGAAGTTATCTCAGGCGATAGTGTACAAGTTTATGAAGGAATATTTATTGGTTCAGCTAAAATTAAACCGTATGAAAAACAATCCATTCCTCACCATTTACTTGACATCCTAAATCCAGGTGAGCATTATGATGTCGCTAAGTTTCAAAAGGCAGCACGCTCACTGATAGAAAAGATTGATAAGCCACTAATTGTCGGTGGGACAGGGCTTTATATTAAAGCGTGTCTCGATGATTATGATTTTTCTGGAAAAAGTAGAGATGAAGCGTTTGAAAGTCGTTATGATCAACGCTCAAATGAAGACATACATAAAGAACTACAACGAAAAGATCCGGTTGCTGCAAATAAAATTCACCCCAATAATCGAAGACGTGTTTTAAGGGCACTTGCTTTAGTAGAAGGGGTTAAACGTAGCGATAGAAAAAACAAAGATATTCCTCTTTATGATTATAAAGTCTTTTATTTAACCTTGCCTAGAGATATTTTATACAAACGCATTAATGAACGGGTAGATTTAATGATTGCTGAGGGTTTTATCGATGAAGTGAAACATCTCAAACAACAAGGTCATACGTTCAATATTATCGGTTATCGCGAAATCAATGACTACTTAGATGGTTTATATACAAAAGAAGAAGCGATTGAAGAGATAAAAACCGTCACCAGACGTTTTGCAAAGCGACAAGAAACGTTTTTTAAAAACCAAATGAAGGCACACATGATTCATAACGATGAACACGCACTTGGTAAAATTATGGAAATATTGGATAGGTTTTACGTATGAAAATATATTTAATAGGCATGCCATTATCTGGTAAAAGTTTAATAGGAGAACTCTTAGCGAATGAACTTGGTTTTGGATTTGTGGATATAGATTCTTATATTGAACACAAACACTCGTGCCGTATATATGATCTTGTAAAAACGGATGAAGCACACTTTAGACACTTAGAAACCGATGCATTAATTGACTTTATTGATAAAGAAGATTTAGTCATTTCCACCGGGGGAGGCATTGTTTTAAACCGTGATAATAAAAAATTAATGAGAGGTATTATCATTTATTTAGATACACCACTAGAAGTCTTGGAAAGTCGCCTTAATAAGAGCTATACAAGACCGCTTTTAGAACAAAATTCATTAAAAACACTTTTAGAACAGCGCATCGGTCAATATAGGTATTTTCAAACGTATACCATTAAAACCACATCCCCATTAGAAAGTGTAGAAGGTATTATTAACAAACTAAAAAAGGAAAATTTATTATGAAAGCAATCATTATTCATGGCCCTAATTTAAATCAGTTAGGTAAAAGAAATCAAATCCACTATGGCTCATTAACACTTGAAGATATCAATCAGCTAATCGTTGATACATTTTTAGATATCACGTTTGATTTTTTTCAATCAAACGATGAAGCTGAAATTATTAATCTATTACATCAAGTGGATCATGAATATAATCTTTTAGTTATCAATCCTGGTGGCCTTTGTCACTATAGTGTGATTTTAAGAGATGCGTTTGAACTTGTTGGTATTAAAAAAGCGGTGGTTCATTTATCAGATATTGAAAAAAGAGAACCCTTTAGACACATCGACTTACTTAAAGATTTAAGTGATGTTTATATTAAAGGTTTAAAAGAGCAAAGTTATATTCAAGCCATTCAAGCACTTATTACGTTAAGATAGTCTTTGGTTCATGTAAATAAAATGGTATAATTTATTAGATAGGAGTTGTTATTTATGATAAGCACATCAGATTTTAAAACAGGGTTAACGATTTTATATGAAGGTAATTTATTTCAAATATTAGAATTCCAACACGTTAAGCCAGGAAAAGGACAAGCGTTTGTAACTAGTAGGCTTAAAAACCTACGTAGTGGTGCAACCATTGATTTAACCTTTAGAGCTGGTGAGAAAATGGAACAAGCTAATATTGAAAAGGTGAAAATGCAATACCTTTATGAAATGACTGGCACGTATGTATTTATGAATATGAATACCTATGAACAAGTAGAAATTCCTTTATCTCAAATCGAGTTTGAATCCAAGTTTTTATATGAAACATTAGAAGTAGATATCATGTATTATAATAACGTAGAAATTTTAGGGATTATTTTACCTGATAAAGTCTCACTTCAAGTTACCCAAACCGAACCTGGTGTAAAAGGCGATACGAGAACAAACGCAATGAAAGATGCGATCGTTCAAACGGGACTTTTAGTTAAAGTACCGCTATTTATCCAACAAGATGAATACATTATTGTCTCCACACTTGATGGATCGTATGTTTCAAGAGATAATAAATAAAAGAGTGCGAAATCACTCTTTATTTATTGAAGTAGAAACAATCAATAAAGGAAATAAGATATGCGTTTAGAAAAAATGCTTGCCTACAGTGGCATTGCCAGTCGAAGAAAAAGTAAAGAACTCATTTTAGCGGGTGAGGTTAAAGTAAACGGAGCGGTTTGTTTAGAACCGGGTTTTAAAGTTGAGAAATCGGATGTGGTGACCTACTTAGGTGAAGTGGTTGAAACCGTGGAATTTGTCTACTATTTAATGAATAAGCCAAGAGGCGTTGTCACTACAACAAGCGATGAAAAAAACAGAAAAACGGTTATTGACTTACTCGCAGTAGAAGATAAAGAAGATAGAGTTTATCCAGTGGGCAGATTAGACTATGATACCGCAGGGTTATTACTACTTACAAACGATGGCATTCTTACCCAACATTTAACACGCCCGGAGTTTGAAGTCCCTAAAACGTATTTAGTTAGGGTAATAGGTCTTATTTCTAAAGCGGCTCTTAGAAACCTACAAAGAGGTGTGAAGTTGGATAACTATACTTCAAAACCCGCTATTGTTGCCCTAAAAGAAAGAAATACAAAACAAAAAAGTAGTTTAATTGAAATAACGATTAGTGAAGGTAAAAATCATCAAATTAAAGACATGTGTAAAGCGGTTGGTTTTCCTGTGAAATCTTTAACAAGAATTACATTTGATACACTCACACTTGATGGTGTTAAGCGTGGAGAATACCGTAGTCTTAAACTCCATGAGATTAAAAAGTTATACGCGCATGTTAAAAAATAAACCTTTACTATTGGAATTGAGCGTTTATTAATGATATAATAATATACAGCCGGGAGGAATCTATGTCTCATTTTCATGTTGCAATTGATGGACCTGCTGGTAGTGGAAAGTCTACCATCAGCAAAAAGGTTTCTAAAGAACTAGGCCTAATTCATATCGATACTGGCGCTATGTATCGTGCGATTACATACTTAGCTTTAAAAAAAGGTATTGATCTTCATGATGAAAACGCCTATGCATTTTTAGAAGAAACTAAAATAGAATACAAAGACGATAAAATCTTTTTAAACAAAGAAGATGTTACAGAGGTTATCAGAAGTGATCAAGTGACTAAAAACGCTTCTTTGGTGTCTAGTTTCCCTAGTGTTAGGCGTTATTTAGTTAAAATCCAACAACAAGCCGCAAAAAATATCGATGTCATAATGGATGGCAGGGATATTGGTTCGGTTGTCCTACCTAATGCCAATGTGAAAATATTTTTAACAGCCCACGTAGAAGAACGCGCAAAACGAAGAATGCGTGAGCTTCAGTTAAAAGGCTTAGATATTGATTTATCTACCGTCATTAAAGATATTGAGGTTCGGGATGAAAAAGATTCCACAAGAAAAGAATCCCCACTCATTATTCCCAAAGATGCTATTATCGTGGACACAACCCACTATACAATAGATGATACAGTAAATAGAATAAAAAAAGAGATACTTAAAAAGGAGGCTTATTATGGCCGATGAAATGAAAAAATTAATGGACAATCTTAGTGTTGTCAAAAGAGGACAAAAGGTTTCAGGAACCGTTTTTAAAGTGGAAGAAGATGTTATCTTTGTTACACTTGATTCAAACCAAGAAGCAAGGATGTATAAAGACCATTATGGTAAACGCATTGATTCTTTTATTGGTGAAGTGAATGTCGATGACCGCATTGATGCGGTTGTTTCAAAGATTGAAGAAACACCTGAGGCTAGTTATATTTTACTTGACCGTAAAAACGTTGTTCGCCTTGAAAACTTAGAAAAACTTGAACACATTTATAGAAACGAAGAAATCGTCGAAGTTCGTGTATCTAAAGTGGCTGAAAAAGGACTACATGTGAAAGTGTTAGGCTTTGATGCCTTTTTACCATTTGGCCTTTTAGATAAAGAATTAATCGCAAAAAAAGACGAATTAAAAGGACAAACATTAGAAGCACACATTATTGAAGTTAAAGGTGGTAGAAGAGTGACCGCTTCAAGAAAGAAAATCTTCCTTCAAGAACGTGCAAAACTTCAAGCTGAACGACAAAAGTTTAGAGAAGAAGAGTTTGAATCAATTCAAACTGGGGATGTTTTAACGGGTACTGTTGAACGTATTGAAAAGCATATGGCTTTAATACGCTTTAAACATGTTGCCGGTAGATTAAGAATTTCTCAAATTCAATATGGTAGAGTTGAGGATATTCATGATGTGTTAGAAGTTGGTCAAGAATTAGAAGTTAAAGTGATTAAAAAAGATAGAGGTTTAGATTTATCCATTAAAGAACTACTACCTACCCCTTTTGAAGAGTTCCAAAAAGAACATAAAAAAGGTGACACCGTTACAGGTGAAGTTGTTCAAAAACTTCCATTTGGGATTATTATTGAACTTCAAGAATCCATTAGAGGACTACTACACCGTAGTGAGTTTTCTTGGAATCCCAATGATAATTTCCAAAGTTATGTAAAAATTGGCGATAAAGTAGAAACCGTCATTACATTAATTGATGCAAAGCGCAACAAGATTTCCCTTTCAAGAAGATTATTATTAGATAATCCATGGAAAAACGTTTCATTTAAAGTAGGCGAAGACGTTGAAGCCGTTGTTTTAGAAGTCAATGAAAATGGCTTAATTGTTGAAGCGAAGGGCGTTAATGGATTTATACCGATTGGTGAATTAAGAGTTGAAAGAACAGAAAATGCCAAAGACTTCTTTAGTGAAGGCGATAAAGTAACCGCAAAAGTTTTAGAAGTCAATCCAAAACAATGGCATTTAAAACTCTCAATCAAACAATACCTTTATCAAACCAATAAAGAAGCGTATGAACAATACTTAACTGAAGATGTTGAAACAACGACTTTAGGCGATTTATTTGACGATGTATTAACTACAGAACCAGAGACTAAAGACGAGAAAGCGACAGACGAAGACGCTTAGAAGGCGGGGGTATTCATGTTTCAAGTAGCAATCGTTGGACGACCGAATGTTGGCAAATCCAGTTTATTCAACCGCATCATTGGTGAGCGTAAAGCAATCACAAATGATATTCCCGGTGTAACAAGAGATAGAATTTATGCCAAAGCTACATGGCTAACAAAATCCTTTGGACTTATAGACACAGGGGGCATCGAAACAGGCGATGCCCCTTTTTTGGAACAAATTAAAACACAAGCGATGCTTGCGGTTAATGAATGTGATCTTATTTTATTTGTCGTAGATTCAAGAAATGGCTTAACAGAAACAGATGAAGTGATTAGACGATTATTGTTTCCTTCAAATAAGCCTGTGATTGTTGTGGTTAACAAAGTAGATAACCATGATTTATTAAGTAGTATATATGAGTTTTATGCGCTTGGTTTTGGCGATCCCATTGCCGTTTCTGCAACCCATGGGATAGGGATGGGCGATTTATTAGATAAAATCATTTCCTATATTGAAGATGATAAACAACGTATCGAAGACGATTCGATAAAACTTGCAGTAATTGGGTATCCCAATGTGGGTAAATCGAGTTTAACCAATGCCATATTAGGTGAATCTAGAGTGATTGTTTCAAACATTCCAGGTACAACCAGAGATGCCATTGATACCCATTTTAAAAAAGATGGAAAAGACTATACCATTATTGATACCGCAGGGATTAAAAAGAGTGGTCAAATATATGAATCCACCGATAAATACGCACTGATTCGCTCAATGCAAGCCATTGAAAGAAGTGATGTTGTGTTGTTTGTTATTGACGCATCTAGAGACTTTATCAATCAAGATAAACACGTAGCGGGATTAACTTTAGAATACGATAAAGCGGTAGTCATAGTTGTAAACAAATGGGATTTGGTTATTAAAGATACCAACACCATGCAAGATTATGTAAAAAAGATAAAAGAAGAATTTCAGTTTCTTGATTTTGCACCGATTGTCTTTGTATCTTCAATAGAAGGTAAAAGACTGCATACAATCTTTGATGCGATTGATATTAGTTATCAAAACTATCAAAGAATGCTACCTACAAGCGTGCTAAATGAGTTTTTATTGGATATCATTACCTTTAACCCTCCTAAACTCTTTAATAAAGGGTTAGCCAAGTTTAGTTATATGACACAAGTTTCAAATAAACCTCCGGTCTTTGTTTTATTTGTTAATGATCCTAAATATGTCCATTTTTCCTATGAAAGATATATCGATAATCGGTTAAGAGAGGCCTTTGATTTTGAGGGAACCCCACTAAAACTGATACTAAGAAAGAAGGCATAATATGAAAATTGCTATTATAGGTGGTGGCGCCTGGGGCGCTACACTAGCTCAAGTCGTTATAGATAATAATCATGAAGCCTTAATTTATGATGTCAATGAGGGATTGGTTCAAAAAATTAACCAAGAACATCGACATCCGTTTTTTGATGTCTTACTTCCCAAAAACTTAAAAGCAACCCATAACTTATCTGAAGTGATTGCTTTTCAAGATATCATCCTTTTATCAGTACCTACAAAGTTTATGAGAAGTGTTTTAAAAGAAATCAATCCACTACTTAAAAAACCAACCATTTTCATAGATGCATCAAAAGGGTTAGAACCAGAAACCTATAAACGGATGAGTGATTTAGTAAAAGAAGAAATCAATAAAGATTATTTAAAAGGCTATGTGGTTTTAACGGGTCCTTCTCATGCAGAAGAAGTCATTTTAAGAAAAATCACCCTTCTTACCGCAGCAAGTGAAGTAGAAGAACACGCAAGATTGGTTCAAGAAATCTTTTCAAATGAAACCTACATGCGCGTATATACATCTACCGATGTGATTGGATGTGAAGTAGGTGGGGCAGCTAAAAATGCGATTGCGGTTGTCAGTGGGATGCTTACTGGAGCTGGTATGGGTGAAAACGCAAGAGCCGCGTTAATCACAAGAGGGATTTTAGAAATCGCTAGAATTGTGGAATTTTATGGGGGAAATAAGGAAACTTCGTTTGGATTAACCGGTATTGGCGATTTAATTGTCACAGCTTCCTCACAAAATTCAAGAAATTTTAGAGCGGGCGTAAAATTAGGCCAAGGAAAATCTTTAGAAGAAATTTATAAAGAAGAACTTCAAACCATAGAAGGCGTTCGTTCTATTGAGGCATTATCTCAATTATCGCGCCAGGAAGGTATTTACCTGCCCATTATTCAAACCGCTTATGAAGTGATATTTAATCAAATGGATAAAGAATTAGCACTTTCTTCGATACTTAAGCGACAATTAAAAGCCGAAGAAATCAAGTAAATTTATGCAAAAAACAGCCATAAATCGCACTATTAAGACGTAATAATATTAAAAAAACATTAAAAACGTTTGCATAACAAAAAAAAAGGTGTTATAATGGCTTTATAAAGATAAAAGGGAGGTTCACATATGAACAAAACAGAATTAATTGCAGTTGTTGCAGAAAGAGCAGAAGTTACTAAAAAAGACGCAGAAATGGTATTAGCTGCTATCGTTGACACTGTTGCTGAAACATTAGCTACAGGTGAAAAAGTAGTTATTACTGGTTTTGGAACTTTTGAAGTTAGAAACCGTGTTGCAAGAAAAGGTAGAGATCCTAGAACAGGACATGTTATTGACATTCCTTCTCAAAAGACTCCTGCTTTCAGAGCTGGTAAAGGCTTAAAAGACGCTGTTCGATAAAACAGACTAAAAGAACCTCATTTTTGAGGTCTTTTTTTTATTTAAAACACACCTTTTCGTTCTTAAAAACTTTGAGATTCTATGGTATAATGAACTTGGGTGTTAAAAATGGATGTATTCATTAAAGCAAGGGATAATGACCTTGACTTTTTTTACAACAATCCAATCTATTTAGATGTCCAAGATGAACAAGGACAATCATTACTACACTACGCCATAAGAGGGAATGCCTCTGATGTCGTTTTTTATCTTCTAGATAACAACATCAACCCAAACATTGCCTCAAACAGAGGCGAAACCCCTATTTTTGAAGCCATTAGAAAAGGTAAAATAGATATCGTTATCAGCTTAATAAAGCATTTTGCTTTGATTAATGTTAAAAATTCCATTGGTGAAACCCCTCTACACTTAGCTTGTCAAAAAGGTTCGATACAACTCATAAACTTACTTATTGAAAACGGGGCTGATATTTTTTCACTTAATTCAAGAGGCGAATCGATCGTCTTTTACGCCTTAAGAAGTCACAATGTAGATACGTATGATTATGTAAGAATGTTATCGCCTGAAATCAAAAGAAAAGACTATAAAGAAAACACATTACTTCACCTTGCTTCGATGTTAGGTTCCACGGTTATGGTGGAGCATTTATTTAAACTAAAAGAAAATCCCCATCTTAAAAATGATTTAAAAGAAACCCCCATTTTCGAAGTCGTTAAAAAAGGCTATACCCAACTTTTAAGTATTTTTGTACAGTATGGTAGTTACACAGACTTAAAAAACAAATACGGTGAAACATTAAAAGACATTGCCACAAGAAATGACTTAGAAGAAGTGATCGATTTTTTAATCAGACATGAAGAATCCTCTCTTTTTATAAAGAATATAGAAAAAAACCCGCTTCGCCACGCAGTGGTGAAAACGGATTACGATAAAGTAAGATATTTAAAATATAGCGGTATTGATGATATTAAAGATGAATTTTTATTGTATGCCTATGATTACGCTAGAAAAGATCAAAATAGAGACATACTTTTACTACTAGATTAATCCAGGGAAAAAATAAAACAACATCACCGCAATAAAGTTTGATAACGCATGGACAAAGATTGGTGCGTATATGTTTTTCTTATTATAAATATAGATTAAGCCAAACGCAGCACCGCTTGATGAATAGATGACTAGATTGATAATAAATCCAGCAAAACTCACTTCACCAATCACATGCATTAACCCAAAGATTAAACTACTAACAACAAGTGCAACCCACTTGTTTTTTATAATAGAGAAAAACCCTTTCCTAAAGATTAATTCCTCTACGATAGGGGCACCAATAATGGTTGCGATAATCATGAGTGGTGCGAGTTTTGAAGTTAGGGTTTGATTAATTAATTCTTGGTTTACTGATGTTTCGCTAGAATAATTTAAGAGTGTAGACAAAATACTACTTAAGGTATTACCAATAATGTTACTACCTAATATAAATAAATACCCAATTCCAATCATTGATAAAATCGCAAGTGGACGTCTGTTTAATTGTAAGTAATCTTTCTTTAAAACACCAAAACTTAACCAGACCAAACTGACACCAGCTACGAAATATACTAAGAAGTTTGCAAGTGTGCTTGCTTCAATGGTTAGATTGAAATAATCTCTAAATGAAACATCGTATGTTGGTTTGTAAGTAGTATCAAAAAAGCCTTCAATAGGGACGTTTTCCACCCTTTTTATGGGTTTATCACCAACACTAAATTCACTACCTGAAAATGCGTTTTTTACATAATCTTCATCAATAACTTCCTCTTCAAATAGGCCTTTAGTCATTAATAAAACATACTCACCCATTTCAAGTGCATAGACCCTATCTTTATTTTCAAGGGCTTCATACGCTGTTAAAGAGGTATAACTAATCGAATCATTTTTCTCAACATACCTCACAACCGCTTCGGTTGAGTTATAGCTTTCAGTCATATTAGGGATAGCGATAAGTATGAGTTGTATTAAAGAAGCTATTAGGATAAATATTAAAAAATAACTGGCTATAATAAGCCATCCTCTTCCTTTACTATATTCATTAACTTCAAATGTTGGGATTATAATTGGCTTATCTTCAAATAAGTCATCAAATGTTAAATTAGGTTTCTTTTCTTCCATGTATTATCACCTAAATAATTATAGCACTTTATTGTCTTTTTCTAAACAATGTGGTATTCTTTTTAAGAGAAGGAGATGAGTTCTCATGAAAAAATCATTCTTAGTGATAGGCCTTGATCCTTTTGGGATTGCGGTTGCTGAAGAATTAACCAATTTAGATTTCGATGTCATTTGTCTAGATATAAAACCTGAAGCGGTCAGTAAAGTTGCATCGTTTGCAACCGATGCCATTATTGGCGATTCTACCGATGCCCAAGTTTTAAGAGAAATCGGGGCAAATCACGTTGATCACGTTATTGTAAGTATTCCAGGAAATGTCCAAAACTCGATTTTAACAACAATGATTTTATCAGAAATGAAAGTACCTAAAATCACCGTAAAAGTTGAAAATCAATACCATGCAAAGGTTGCAAGTCGTGTTGGTGCAACAGATATTATTGACTCTGAACAAAGTGCCGGTAGACGATTGGCTAGAAAACTAATCAGCGATAATGTCTTAGATTACTACAATATAACCGATGATTATGGTGTATATGAAGTCAAAGTCGGTCCTTCATTTGAAAAGAAATTCTTAATTGATTTAGACGTTAGAAATCGGTTCAATGTCAATATTTTGCTTATTATTAGAAATGGAAAAACCATCAATCCACGTGGTGATACATCCATTGAAGCGAATGATACCATCATTATTATTGCAGAACATAAATACATTCATAAGTTTGAACATTCACTTAAATAATCAGCGCTTGCTGATTTTTTATTACCTAAAAAGTGATATAATATGAGTATGGAACTATTATTAACGACCAAAAATGCACACAAAATTAAAGAAATCAAAGACTGTCTAAAAGATACACCATACACCTTGATCACTTTAGATGATTTAAACGATCAAGATGAGGTTATTGAATCAGGGGAAACATTTAAAGAAAATGCCTACCTAAAAGCAAAATATTATGGTGATAAATATCAAATGTTGGCACTCTCAGATGATTCAGGACTAGAAGTGTATAGTTTAAATAATAGGCCTGGCGTGTATTCTAATCGCTATGGTAAAACCCCCAAACAAGCCAACGAAAAACTGATTAAAGAACTAAAAGATAAAGACCCCAAAGCCCGGTTTATTACCATACTTTGTTTATATAATCCACACACCCATAAACCCACCTACTACGAAGGAATATTAGAAGGTGTTATTATCAATAAACCAAGAGGCGAGTATGGCTTTGGATATGATCCAATCTTTGAACTTGACAACCATAAAACACTCGCACAGCTCACAATCGAAGAAAAAACAGTAATTTCCCATAGAGGAAAAGCGTTAATCAAACTAAGAGGTGACTTATGAAAATATTAATTACATCCGATATTCATGGCAATACCAATTCGTTAAACAAAATCAAAGAATCGTATGACATCCACATTGATGCAGGCGATTCTGTCATTCCAGAACACATTTTATCCATTCAAGATATAATCAGTGTTAGAGGCAATTGTGACTATTACTCAACTCTACCAACTGAAAGGCTTCTTACCTATGATGATAAGACCTTTTTAGTGATCCATGGTCATCAATTAGATGTTAAATATGGCATGAGTAAACTCATCGAATACGCTAAGCAAAAACAGGTTAATTACTGTATCTATGGTCACACGCACATGCAACAACTTACAACCATTGATGATATCGTCTTTATCAACCCAGGTGCGGTTATGAATAAACCCATAGAATACGCCATTTATGATAATGGTCACATTGAATTAAGAAAGGTATAATTATGATACTTAAGGCAGCAAAACATTACTTAACAAACCCCAAGATTGAATATCGATTATTAGGTGGCATGAGTAACTACACTTACGTTGTTAGTGAAAACAATCAATTCTACACCATTAGAGTTTTAGGTGAATACGCAAACCATTTTGTTTATAGAGAACAAGAACAATATCACATTAAACGCTTTGAAGCGTTAAATATTACAAGTAAAACACTTTATTTTGATCTAGAAACCGGCATTAAGGTAGGACAGTTTATTGAAGGTGATATCTTAAGTCAAGTAAACCCACTAGATCATTTAATAGAAGTTTCAAACATCTTAAAACAAATTCATAGTGCACCAAAGTCGAAATATGACTATCATTTTTTCAAACGCTTAGAACACTATGAATCACTAAATAAAAACATCCCTAAATCCTACTATGATCTTAAAGCTTGGGCAATGGATGAATATAATCAAACGTATAAATACATCAAACAGACGTTCACGCATGGAGATTCTCAACCTTCAAACTTTATTGTTTCAAAAGATAAACTCTATATTGTTGACTTTGAGTTTTCTGGGAACAATGACCCCTATTATGATATCGCCTGCTTTGGAAACATTGAGTTTGATTACGCCTTAAAGTTATTGGATGTTTATTTAGGTAGAAAAGCAAATAAAGAAGAACTAAAACGCCTATATTATAACCGTATCTTACAAGCCATCCAATGGTTTTTAGTTGCCAAATTTAAACACGAAGCAGGTATGAGTGAAACGCTAAAAATACCATTTGATGTCTTTATGGAAAAATACATGAATCTTGCTATTAAACTAAAAGGAGAATACGATCATACAAGCTAATCAACAACGCCTAAACAAACTCATCAAACAAATTGAAACCTCAAAAAACCAAGAAGAGGTTGTTTTGGCGTCAATCGAAGCTTCAAGGTTATTAAGTGAAGATTATCAGTATGTAGAAAGTATGCTTATTTTAGATCAAATACTGCCTTTTTTTTCCAATCAAAAAGAAAACCCTAAATACAGTGAAATATTAGGTTTATTAATTGAAGATGCCATTAAAGCCAATCTGCCTGAAGAGGCTTTAAACTACATTCAGTTACGAAAAGAAGCCCTACCTATCTTAGAAGAACATACCTATATTTTAGATCTTATCCAATATAAAAAAGCTTTTAATGAACCGTATTTTGATTTAATAGAAGATTTAATTAGGGTAAATGTTGATAAAGAAATTATTGCAAATTTCGTTTTTGAACGTCTTTTAAGTCATAAAGATAACTACAATGAAGCCTTAAAAGATATCGAACTTCTTAAAGTATATCAACACCCAAACTTAGAAGAACCAATCAAAGTCATTTATTATTATCTTTTATATCATAACGATAAAGAGAAATTAACCACACTTACCACAGAAGATAACTCGATTTATGCAATCTATTATAAATTACTACTTTTAATGGATGAGGGATTATTTAAACAAACCCAAATATTAGAAGTGGAGTATGAACAAGACTTCATTAACCTCCCACTGGATATGCAACTCTATTTATATAAACGCTTAATAACCTTTTATAAGGATGATTTAAGAAGTGTCGAATTGTATGAAAAGAAGGTTTCTAAAGTAACTAAACTGCTTGAAAAACCAATAGAACCGCAAGTTGAATCTCTCTTAAAAGTACCTAAGAAAAAACCAACAAAACTTGTCATTGAAGATGTGAAACCCAAACAACAAAGCATTTCCCATGATCAGGTTTTATACCACATCGACAAATACATGCTTAGTATCATTGGCTTATCAAGACGATTATCATTTCATGAATACGTTAGACAAATGTGTATCCATATGGAGAAGTTTTTTGATTTTTCAGACATCTTATTTAATTTTAACTATCAAGTATATCACTATAAAAAAGAGAGACTCTATGAAAAACAAATCTCTCCACAACTCCTAGATACTACCCTACTTGGCATTAGCGCAAACCAATACATTGACATTGTAGAACACACGAATAATCTAAAGTATGATTATGATATTCTAACCAATAGCCCACTATCAAAGACAAAGGTTGAAAACATATACACTTACGCTTTAGAAGATAAAAGTAGTATTTGTTTTTACCAACAAAGCGAAAAAGATTTAATCTATGATGATTTAACCTTTAAACTCTTATCAAACTTTATCAGTTATGAAATTAGAACATTCCAACAACTAAAAACCTTAGAAACAGAACATAAACAAAACCTAGATTTGTTTGATTCAAACTTAATTGCCTTATCGCATGGCGTAGAACCCATTCACGGTAATGAAGTATTCAAGCAATTGTTTGACACAAACAAAATCACCTTTTTTGAGTTTTTACTAAAGGTGAATCCTATAGACCGTATCAAATATAAAGATTTAATGGATTCACTTCTTAGAAAAGAGATAAACTCTTTTGAAATAAATGTAGGTATAAAAAATAAAACCTTTTTGATTAAACACGTCTTAAATGGCGCTGTTTATGGGTATTATATTGATATTACAACAAGTGAGTCTATTAAACAGAAACTAACAGAAAAAGCGGAAACAACGCCACTTAATACGTACACATTGTTTGCGTTTGAAGAACGGTTTAATGCCTATATTGATAAGAAAACCACCTTCATTTTAGTTGAACTTGAGAATTTGCATGATTTAATGAGTTTATATGGAAAAGATGTCACTAAAGATCATTTTATCAAATTTGCAACGTTTTTAACGTCTTATGGTAATGTTTATTTATTTGACGCATCCAGTGTCATATTAACCTTTGATTTTAACGATATAAGAGCGGTTGAAAATAAGGTAAAAGAAATTTATAAAGATATCTTAAATGTAGAATCAATAAAACCACTTACCATTTCTATGGGAATCATCAGATATCCCATTAACACAAAAGAAAAAAACATCCAAAAAGTGTATGAGTATTTAAACGTGGCCTTGGAAAAAGCAAAACTAAGCTATAAAAAGTATGCTCACTTTAATTATGATGACTACCAAGAAACCATTTTTGAAACAGAAATCATAAGGCAAATTGACCGTTTAATTGAAAGCGAAACTTTAGAAGTTACATTCACACAAATTGTCAATCAAACATCGAATACCGTCTATGCGTATGATATTGGTTTATTTAGTGAATCACTTAAAATTAACCCCAATTATTACTATTTAGTCGCAAAAAAGAAAAATCAATTAGAAACCCTTGAGCGTTATCAATTAAGACAAACCTTTAAAGCGTTAGAAACGATTTATAAACAAACCAATAAATACATTAAACTCTCTGTAAGTATTAGTTCAGAAACGTTAAGAATGAGAGATTTTAATCCCTTCTTAATCGGTTTATTTAAAACTTATCAAATCCCTTACAATGTCATTGATATTATAATCAACATGAAAGATGGTTTATTAAGTGATTATGAAAAAACAAAAGAACTGGCTTCTTTAGGTATTTTAATTGGAACCGATCACTTAACGTATTTAAAAGAACCGCAAACAAAAGTGTTTCACTATAAAGAAAAACCAGGTGAAGTCAGTGATAAGTTTTTATCCTTTTTAGATGTGATTAAACAATTTAGCGATAGTGAAGGAATAGATTTAATCATTTATCATGTCGATAGGCCTAAGGATAAAGTGTTGTTAAAATCAAAAGGTTTTTCCTTTATTCGTGGTGACACCATCGATAAAACCTTTAGATTGCATGAAATCTTAAATCTCATTAAAGGGGTGAAATAGATGTGGATGAACTGATTAGAAGCATTGAAAAAACAACCCCCAAACAATACTATAAATCCATCAGTGCCATCGAAGTCCTTAAACATACACCGCTTGTTTTTGAAGCGTATAAACAATCAAGTAATGAAAAAGGTGATGTAATCCTACACATTTATGGACTCCTTCAAAATATGTTTGTCTCTGTCGATGCGCTTTATGATTTATCAAGAATGCAGATGCATTATAAATACAACGTCAACATCAACCAAAATGAAATTCTTAGAAAAGTAAAATACATTCGTAATGACATCGTTGGACACCCAACCCATAGAACGTATGAATCGGGTGGGGTAGGGTATTCACTACTCAATTTAGAAAAAACAACCCTTCATGAGATTCATTATGAAACCCACTTTTTCTTAAAAAACAACCATGAAGTCATTAACAACAAAGTCAACACGTTTGATTTGATGGACTCTTTCATGGCTGAAGCTAACCAAATTATTAATGAGATAAAGAATCATTTAAATGTGGTTGTTGATAAAACACTATCCACTCTAAGTTATGAACTAACCAATTTAGTTAGAAAACATATCTATGATAGAGACCGCCTTTATAATCTAAAAGAGACATACATGAAAAAATATGACCTCTCTAAAGACTCAAATAATCGAATCTTATGGCGGATGAGACTTTTAGAAAAGTGCTTTACATGGAGTAGTGAAGATAAAGATATTATTGAATTAATTGAATATTTAACGTTTAAAGAAAGTATGAAGATCTATGAAATGTTTTCTAAACTAGAAGATGTATCTTATACGAAGCTATTTAAACCACTACCCAAAGTCTTAAAAGAAATGTATAAATACTTAGATCTACACAAACAAAAAAGACAATACATTAAAACACTTCAAGACCATAGCCATATGTATTATAAAAAAGACCTTGAAGCCTTAAAAGGCCTCAAGATCATTGATTATTTATCCCAGTTAAATGATGGTGATCTTATTTATTTAGTGGGCAAATCCATTAATGAATATGTCGATAAATCAAAGTAAATGACTGGTAACAACCATTAAACTTTCAAACAACTTATAAAAGAAATTCTTACGATCTAAATCCTCATATTTGAGGATTTTTGATTCCTTAATCGTCTCATCTAAAAACAACTTAATATCTTTTAGTGAAGGTGAGTTATAAAACCAAACGGTATTTTCAAAGTGTAAGTAAAAACTTCTAAAATCAAAGTTAATTGTCCCAACCGTACCTACTTCACCATCAATGTATAAAATCTTTGAATGGATAAACCCAGGACTGTATTCATAAATAAAGATATTAGGTACATCCGCTAACATTCTTAAATAATATTTCGTGACAATATAGACGTATTTTTTATCTGGAATCCCAGGGATTAAAATATGAATCTTAACCCCACTTAAAGCTTGAAGTTTTAACGTATTAATCAGTTCATCATCCACAATGAAATAAGGGGTTGTAATATAGATTTCCTTTTTTGCCAGTGAAATCATTTGAGTATATAAATTCTTTGATAAAAAGGTTTTTGTAAAGGGAGAGTCACTATAGGGTAAGACGATACCATCACCTGGATAAGGGGTTGGTTCAAAGGCTTCAATGGGTGTGGTTTCTTTTCTATAAAGATCCCAACTTTCTAAGAAGATGGCGGTCATTGAATATACCGCATCCCCCTTTAACATAATCCCCGCATCATGCCAGTGTCCAAAACGCTTTTTAATATTGGCGTACTCATCGGCAATATTAATGCCCCCTGTAAAGCCAACCGTGCCGTCAATAATAATGAGTTTTCGGTGATCTCGATATTGAAGAGAAACTTGGAAACGTAACTTTAAACGATTAAAGACCTCCGTCTTAATCCCAACATTCTCCATTCGTTTTTTAAAGCGTTTGTTAATCCGTAAGCTGGTCCCCCAATCATCATACAATAAGCGAACGTCGATGCCTTGTTTTGCCTTTTCAACTAAAATAGGATACATCGCTTGGAAGAAGTCCCCGTTTTCTTCTAAGATAAAGTATTCAATAAAAATACTCTTTTCAGCCTTTTTAAGTTCATCTAGTACTTTAAATAACTTAGCCTCTCCAGAAGATAAGAACTCAATTTGTGTGTTTTCATAATGTGGCCACACGTCGGTATTTAAATAGCGTATTTGTTTTAAAATTGATTTATTTAAGTTGGTTGGTTCTTCAATAAGCGGCAACAGTGAGGCGCGTCTTTTAGCATCTTGTTTTAAATGCTTTTTTCTAAGTCTTCTATGGGTTCTTATGGGTTTAAATGTTAAGTAAAAAAGCCCACCAAAGACAGGTGCAATTAAAAGGGGAATAACCCAGCTCATTTTATAAATCGGTGGGTCTTCACTTCTTAACACCACAATAACTAAAACAGCACTAATCGCATAGTTTAAATACATAAAATATCTAAATTGTTCTGCAAAATATATTGTTAATACAACAAAGATTGCCATTTGAAGAAGGGCAAAAAATGTAATTAAGGTAATTCTATTTGTTAAAAAACGGAGTAATCTTTTAATAAACTTCACGTTATCACCTAATGTTAATTATAACCTATTTTAGATTAAAAGTGTATATTCTTTGAAAGTATAACCAATCTTTACTATAATGAATACGGTGATGAATATGAAAGTAGAGTTATGGTTTGATTTTCTTTGTCCGTTTTCCTATGTTGCAAAAACATATCTTGATAAAGCAATTAATGAATTTCATAAAAAAGAAGATATTGACGTAGCGTATCATTCCTTTTGTGTTGCCCCTTATGTAAAAGAAACACTGGATGTGGATAGTCATGAGTTTTTATCATTTCATAAAGACATTACATACGCACAAGCGAAAGAACTGCATGAACATTTGGAGTCTAAATTTAGTGATGTGGTATTTAACTTTGATCACATAAAAATCACCTCTTCAAATAAGGCACATCAAATTCTTCATATGATTGATGAATCCCTAAGAAGTGAGTTTATTAATTTAGTCTTTGAAGCTTTATATGTTGATTTAAAAGATATTTCTAAAGAAGAAACATTGATTGAAATTGGTGCAAAATTAGGGATAAAAGAAGAAGATATTAAAGCCGTTTTCCTAACAAATATGTATAATCAAGGTATTGAAGATGATTATGATTTACTTGTAGATCTTGATTTAAAAGGTGTACCAACCATTGTCATTGACCGGATGTACTTTTTATCAGGGGCACAAAGTAGAGATGCCTATCAAGAAATGTTAAAAACACTATATGATCCTAAAAAACAAGCCTTAACGGAAGTATGCGAGGACTGTGAATATAACTATTAAAAGGGAAATCATCCCTTTTTTTATTATGAGGTAAAAATTGAAAAAGACACTATAATAATGAACGTTAAAATAACATTAAAACGAATTCAAAGTAGATAATAACTAAATAAGATTACTAAATGATTATACCACCCCTTTCATAACGTATTTATGATATAATGGGGTGGGTGATATAGATGAGAAATTTAACCATGTTAATCGATTTTTATGAACTAACCATGGCAAACAGTTATTATGTGCATAATAAAAATGAACTGGCAAGCTTTGATTTGTTTTTCAGGGATAACCCCGATAAAGGTGGGTATGCTGTCATGGCTGGCTTAGAACAAGTCATACAATACATTCAAGAGCTAGAATTTTCTAAAGGAGATATAGAGTTTTTAAGAAAGAAAGGTATCTTTGATGAAGGTTTTTTAAAATACTTAGAAAACTTTAAGTTTACAGGCACCATTCATGCGGTAAAAGAAGGGACACCAATTTTTCCTAGAGAACCGATATTAACCGTTGTAGGGCCTATCATTCAATGTCAAATTATAGAAACCATGTTACTACTTACAATAAACCATCAAAGCTTAATCGCTACAAAAACCGCAAGAATTGTTTCTGCGGCAAAAGGTAGGAGTGTGATGGAGTTTGGTAGTAGAAGAGCACAAGGCTATGATGCCGCTAACTTTGGCGCAAGAGCGGCGTATATTGCGGGTGCTGTTGGAAGTGCAAATACCTTTACAGATCGGGTTTATCATATCCCAGCACTTGGGACCATGGCCCATTCATACGTGCAATCATTTGATCAGGAATACGATGCCTTTTTAGCTTATGCAAAAACCTATCCAGATAATTCTATTTTCTTAGTCGATACCTATTCCACCCTACAAAGTGGAATACCCAACGCCATAAAAGTAGCCAAAGAGTATTTAATCCCAAACGGCTATCGGTTAAAAGGCATCCGCATCGATTCTGGTGATTTAACGTATTTATCAAAAGAAGCCAGACACTTACTTGATGAAGCGGGATTACATGATTGTAAAATCACCGTCTCAAACTCATTAGATGAATATTTAATTCAAGAACTCATTAGACAAGGCGCTCAAATTGATTCGTTTGGTGTTGGAGAGCGGTTAATTACTTCTAAGAGTGACAGTGTTTTTGGTGGCGTTTATAAACTGGGTGCATTAATGGAAAATGGCAAATGGACGCCCAAAATGAAGTTATCAGACAACGTGGAAAAGACAACCATTCCTGGCATTAAGGGGTTGTACCGCTTTTATCAAGATGGTAAAGCGATTGCGGA
The DNA here is from genome assembly GCA_964387195.1 of uncultured Acholeplasmataceae bacterium. Lineage (GTDB taxonomy): Bacteria > Bacillota_I > Bacilli_A > Acholeplasmatales > UBA5453 > DUQU01. Next base: position 17,619 of record CAYLVT010000003.1, on the reverse strand, counting down.
TGTGGTAACACTAAAAGATGAAGTCATTGATGAATCTAAACCGTATTTATTATTCGATTCAAATTTCCCTTGGAAAAACAAACTGGTTAAAAATTTTAAAGCGGTGCAGTTATTAGAACCAATTTTTATTGAAGGTCAACTGGTTTATAAAAAACCTTCTCTTGAAGAAATTAGGGTTTATCATAAAGAACAAATGGAGACCCTTTGGGATGAGGTCAAACGTTTTGAGTTCCCGCATCGATATTATGTTGACTTATCAAAACCTTTGTGGGATTTAAAAGAATCACTCTTAGATTCTTATTCAAAAGATTTTTAAAAGCTTTTCATTTGAAAGGCTTTTTTTTCATGTCAATTTTAGCGTAAGTTTCGTTATTGGTACCATAAAGATAAGAATATT
>CAYLVT010000003.1:0-17212 GCA_964387195.1 uncultured Acholeplasmataceae bacterium | reverse complement strand
CATGATATAATTTAATAGGTAAGGGGATTTTAATGGATAAGTTGCAAAAAAGAAAATACAATATGCTACAAAACCCTAAACTCATAAAAGTAATGATTATTATGAGTTTACCGTTATTTTTTCCAATTTATTAAAAAGTTTTCATGATATTGTGGATTCTTTTTTTATTGCCAGAATGGACACTTCAGTTGAAATCATGCAGTCAAGCTTAGCAGCCATTAACATACACTGGAGTATTTATAACTTATTTAATGCCTTTGGGATAGGTCTAGCGGTTGCGGCTGTAGGAATCGTATTTCATCGATCTTATTAAACCCCGCTATGGCAATCGGTTCTGTTCAAGCGGCCTTTGTTGGTCAAAATATTGGCCATGGCAATAAAGAAAGAGCAAAACAATCCTATCGTTCCGCTAGAAATATCAGTGTTTTATTTATGTTAATAGGTATTGCCATAGCCATCCCTTTAGCGCCACAAATTATTGAATTAATCATTGGTAACAAATCACTTGAGATCAATCGTGTCGCGCGAGAATACTCGATTTGGATTTTAGCTACTCAACCACTAATGGCGATGTATAATAATTACATGAGTTTATTCAATGGAAGTGGCAATAATAAGTATTCACTCATTATGTCTTTAGTTAGACTTTGGTTGATGCGAATCCCACTTGTCTTGTTTTTTAAGTATTTTACAAATATTGGTTATAGTGGAATTTGGTATGCGATGGCGATTAGTAATATTGTTATATTAGCGTTAGGTTACTATTTTTATACGAAAGTTTCATTTGAAAAGAAGGTGAAGAAGTTTGTATCATTCACTCGTTAAACACTTTGACTTTGTTGGCATCATCAATAAAGCCACATATGAAAAACATAAACCGTTTCTATATCCTTATGAAACGATTTTTGTCGTTGGACTTAGTTATCCAAATAAGCCCTATGCCCATAAAAAAGATGCCCTAACGGCTTCGATGTATACCTACGGCTTTGACTACCATAACGTGATTAAAAAGCGTTTAACGCCATTTTTAAATGAAGATACCCTAATCTTAGTTGACAACCATACTATCGATGAACGCTTATGTTTGGCTTTAACGGGTTTGGCATTTTTAGGTAAAAATAACTTAATGATTCATAAAGACTATGGCAGTTATTTTTTCATTGGCTTACTACTTTCAAAACAAAAATATGATGAAGTTATTGTCGATAATTTTGATTCATGCGGTACGTGTGAAATTTGTATAAACGCATGCCCCGTTAACGCTTTATTTAAGGGTTATGATGTTAATAAGTGTATGAGTGCGTATAACCAAAGTAAACGCCCGCTTACCGATGAAGAAATCAAACACAATTATTTACTCTTAGGTTGTGATATTTGTCAGCGAGTATGTCCTAAAAACAAAAACATCAAAGAAAGTCAAACACTTGAGTTTTACCCCAAAGATCATAGCTATGTTTTAATCGATGATTTATTTCATTTATCTAATAAAGCCTTTAAAGAAAAATATGGACAAGCCGCTTATTTATGGCGAGGGAAAACATTACTATTAAGAAATGCATTGACGATTTTACTAAAAACAAAAAACACAGCCTATAATCATCTCATAAAAGAAACCATTGATAGTGATGGTTATCCACAGTGGTATAAAGATGACGCAAGAAGAATATTGAAAAAGTTAGAGGAACTAGTATGATACATATTGTTTTATTTGAACCAGAAATACCACAAAACACAGGTAATATTATGCGAACATGTGTTGGTATTAATGCGAAACTTCACTTAATTAAGCCACTTGGCTTTAAGTTAGAAGATAAATACTTAAAAAGAAGTCACCTTGATTATTTCCATCATTTAGTTATGGAAGTCTATGAAAACTTTGATGACTTTTTATCAAAGAATAAGGGCCCTTTTTTCTTTTTAACACGCTATGGCAAACATGTGTATTCTAAGATTGATTTTAAAAATCTTAGTGAGATTTATTTAATCTTTGGAAAAGAATCAACAGGGGTTGATAGACACATCTTAGCCGCTCATTTAGATTATACTTACCGAATACCTACAAACGATAAAATTAGAAGTTTAAACTTATCCAATGCGGTTGCGATTGTTAGTTATGAATATTTAAGACAGCATGACTTTTTTGATTTATCAAAAGAAGAACCGAAAACCTTAAAAGGTAGCCGTTTTCTTGAGGAGTTTTTATGATCCTTATTACCGCTTTTGAACCCTTTGATAACCGTCTAACGAACAATAGTATGCATACGTTAGAGAATATAAAACTTTCAGTAGATAAAAAAGTATTACCCGTTGATGCATTAAAGATTAAAGATGCTTTATATAATCTAGCTCTTAACGAATACCGTTTAATTATTATGTTAGGTGAACACAATAAAAAGTGTGTTTTCATTGAAACAAAAGCCATCAATCAATTAGCTATGCGTATTAAAGATAATGGGGGCAATCAGTTTAATCGATTGATTGTTGAAAATGGACCTAAGTTTTTAAAATCACCATTAACTATTCATCATAAAGATGCTATAATATCAAAAGATGCGGGGTTGTTTTTATGTAACCAAGCCTATTATCTACTACTGAATCATCCTTCTAAAGCACTAAAGTTATTTATCCATGTGCCTAGGAAGGGAGATTATTCATCTATTGTGGAGGACATTATTCGTGAAATCAAAGAAACTAACCAATCAATCTCTTGGTGAAGAAATCGCCAATGCCATATCCCATGGCTTAGGCGCAATTTTATCTATCGTCGGGATGATACTGATGATATTAAAGGCCAAATCAACGGAGGCAATGGTTGGGGTTATTTTATTTGCCAGTTGTGCGTTTTTATTGTATCTAATGAGTTGTTTATACCACTCATTTAAAAGAGAATCTAAAGTAAAAAGGGTCTTTAGACGCTTTGATTATGCGAGTATTTATCTTTTAATTGGGGGTACGTATTTACCGATATTCTTAATTGTCTTTGATCAACCCTGGGATTTAATCTTAATTACGATTCAGTGGGTTGTGATTGTGACGGGGATTACATTAAAAAGCGTTCATTTTTATAAGTATAAAGCAGTCCATATGGCACTATACTTAATTTTAGGTTGGAGTGGTATCTTTATATTTAAACCCTTACTTGATTTAAGTTTAAGCGCCTTTATGTTTATTTTGTTTGGTGGTATTAGTTATACCATTGGCACAATTTTTTATGGATTAAAGAATGTAAAATACGCTCACTTTATTTGGCACTTGTTTGTCCTAGGTGGCACGGTATTGCACTTTTTGGCAATCTATTTATTCTTATTATAAAATGACTGCCTTGATAATATAGATTATAATTGTTAAAATAAATTGAATAGGAGTATGTGTTTATGAAAATTATGAGTGTTAACAGTGGATCTTCAAGTATAAAATTCCAGCTTTTTATTATGCCTGAAGAGAAAGTTATTTCAAGAGGACAAGTTGAAAAAATAGGTTTTGAGGACGCTATTTTCACCTTAAGATATAATGGGGAAGTTTATCGCAAAGTTTTACCCATTATGGATCACGCTGTCGGGGTTAAACTGATTATTGATGGCTTAATCGAAAAGCAAGTGGTTTCCAATATGGATGAAATAAGAGGCGTCGGTCACCGTATTGTCCAAGGTGGCGAGTTCTTTAAGAAAAGTGAATTAATTGATGAAGCGGTCTTAAATAAGATCATTGATCTTGCGGATATGGCACCTTTGCATAACCTTGCCCATGCGACCGCGGTTAAAGCCTTTCAAAAAATCATGCCAAAAGTACCTCATGTGGCTGTTTTTGATACAACGTTTCACCAAACAATGAAGGAAGATGCCTATATGTATGCAACCCCTTATGAGTGGTATACAGACTATGGTATTCGTAAATATGGCGCACATGGTACAAGCCATAAATATGTATCCCAAGAAGCAAATAAACTCTTAAATAGAACCGATACAAAAGTTATTGTGTGTCATATTGGTAATGGCGCATCCATTAGTGCTGTAAAGGATGGTTTATGTGTAGATACCTCGATGGGCTTTACCCCACTTGATGGTATTCCTATGGGCACAAGAACTGGAGCTATCGACCCAGCTATTCTTAACTTTATGGAAAACAAACTAAATATTGGCACCGATGAAATGTATGAAATCTTAAATAAGAAAAGTGGCTATTTAGGCGTTTCCCAACTTACTAGTGATGCAAGAGATTTAGAACAAGCCATTGATGAAGGACACCGTTTGGCTAAACTTGCTTTTGATTTACAAGCCAAACGTATTGCCGATTATATAGGTTCGTATTATGTTTATATGGGTGGTTTAGATGCCTTATGTTTTACCGCAGGTATTGGTGAGAATTCCCCTAGAATTAGAGAACTTATACTTGATAGACTAGAAGTATTGGGTGTTAAATACGATAAACAATTAAATGATCAAAACAAACTAGATATCTCTACCAAAGATTCTAAGGTTAAACTCTTTGTCATTAAAACCGATGAAGAAGTCATGATTGCAAGAGATACACTTTCATTTATCAAATAAAGGGCTTTTTATGCCCTTTTCATTTTTTAGGAGGCCGTTATGAATTTTATTTACTTTGAAGTTAAAAAGGATCAAACGATTAAAGCGTTTTTAGAAAGTTTTTATGTTTCTAAAAAAACCATCTATAAACAAGAACTCTTTAATCTTTTAAGGGTTGAAGATCAGGTTCGTAAACTTTCATTTCCCCTTAAAAAAGGCGATGTTTTACAAATCAAACTAGCCCCTTTAGATGGCGTGATAAAACCCTATAAGGGAGTTATTGAGATTGTTTATGAAGATGAAGATGTTTTAATTGTGAATAAACCATCAGGAATCTTAATCCATGAAGATGGAAATACCTTTAACACACTAACCAACATCGTAAATTACCATTTTCAAACCAGAGGTTATGACTGCCCTGTCTTACCGGTTCATAGACTGGATTTTGATACCTCAGGGCTTGTATTGTTTGCCAAACATTTCTTAGCACTGAGTTATTTATCTAGGCAATTTGAAGACCAAAATGTAAAAAAGAAATACATCGCTTTATGTGAAGGAATTATGAATAAACACTATGATACCCTAGATTACCCAATTGGCCGCGATCGACATTCCAATAAATACATCGTCTATCAAAAAGGCAAGCCTTCGCGTACCCAGTACCAAGTTATTGACCAATTTGATAATAAAACAAAATGTGAAGTCTATATTAAAGGTGGACGAACCCATCAAATAAGGGTTCACTTTAGCTATATCGGTCATCCAATTGTAGGTGATAAACTCTACAGTAAGTCAGAAAATAACCGATTGCATCTACACTTTAATGAAATTGAATTTATCCACCCTAGAAATCAAAAAAAGGTAAAATTTTCAACTGGCGCTCCATTTTAAGTATAAAACACTTCATAGTTTATGAGGTGTTTTTTTAATGTATGAAAAGCTATAACTAGTAAAGAACTTGAAAATAACGTAATCGTGGGTTATTTTACATAACTATACCTACAAAAATAGAGTATAATTATACATGAGGGATAAATTATGCAAGTAGAAATAAAACGATTAGGTATTAATGGTGAAGGCATCGGTTATATTGATAGAAAGGCCATTTTTATTGCCAACGCTTTACCGGGCGAAATTGTTGAATATGAAATCATTGAAGATAAAAAAACATATTTTATTGGTAAACTGATTAACATCATTCAAGAAAGCCAGCAAAGGGTGAGCCCTTTTTGCCCTGTTTATGAAGAATGTGGGGGTTGTCAACTCCAACATTTAAAATATGATCAACAACTTATAGAAAAAAGAGAACTCATCATTCAAGCACTAAAACGCTATGTAGGTAGCCTTGTAAAGTTTGGTTTGGTAGAACCTATGATTGGGATGGATCAGCCCACACATTACCGCAACAAAGCAAGCCTACCGATTCAATATATCAACAACAAAACACAGATGGGCCTTTATAAACCAGGAACCAATCATTTTGTCGCATTTGAACGCTGTCCTATACATAATGAAGATATTAATAAGTTGTATAGATTGATTTTAAATCAAATGGCAAAACGTAAAATTGATGCTTCAAATCGGGGTGGCGTTATTCGTTATATCATTATTAGAAAAACGCATCATAACAAGGAAACACAAGTGAGTTTTATTGTCACAAAGAAAGATTCTAAAGTACATACCTTAGCAAAATATTTGGTCAATAAATTAGAAGAGGTTAAAAGTGTTTATGAAGTGATTAACACGGATTTTAAATCAAGAGACTTCTTTACAAAAAGAATGACCCTACTTGCGGGCGATGAAGTCATTAGTGAATCGTTAAATGAGACACTTTTTAAACTAAAACCCGATGCCTTTTTCCAGCTTAATACAAAGCAAGCCCAAAAGTTATATGAAAAAGTTGTAGAAGTGGGCCAATTTAGCAAACAAGATGTCGTTGTTGATGCTTTTGGTGGGGTAGGACCTTTAGCTTTTTATATCGCACCCCATGTTTTTAAAGTATATTCTATTGATAAAGAAAAAAGCAGTATTGAATCGCTTAAACAAACCATTAAAAGCAACAATGTAGAAAACATTATCCCTCTTTTAGGGGATGTAAAAACAGTTCTAAATGAACAAAAGATTAAAGGCGATGTTTTCATCTTTGATCCACCTAGAACAGGTTTAGGTAAAGCGTTTTGTGATTTTTTATTAAAGCATAAACCTAAAAAACTCATCTACATTTCATGTAACCCATCTACTTTGGCAAAAGATTTAAGTGAATTATTAAAAATCTATGAAGTTAAACGCATCATTCCTTATGATTTTTTCCCACAGACAAGCCATGTAGAATCCTTAACCTTACTGACCTTAAAATAAAAACGAATAGGAGAGTCTTTATGTATACTTTAAAAGAAGTAAAAACAAAAAAAGAGATTAAAGATTTTACAAACTTCCCTAATAAACTTTATAAAAATAACCCCTACTTTGTCCCAGCCCTATCGATTGATGAAATTCAAGTTTTTAATCCATCAATTAACCCCGCACTTAAATATTGTGAAGCCATTCGTTATTTAGCGTATGATCAGTCTGGAAAAATTGTAGGAAGAATTGGTGGTATTATCAACCACCAACTCAATAAGGCCAAAGGCGAATCTACAGTGCGGTTTACCCGTTTTGATGCCATTGATGATGTTGAGGTCACAAAACGACTTGTTAATAAGATTATCGAGTGGGGCAAAACCTACAATATGAATAAAATCATTGGACCTATGGGGTTTAGTGATTTAGACCGAATGGGGATGTTGGTTGAGGGTTTTGATGAATTTAATTTAGCCATAACGATTTATAATGCCCCCTATTATCAAACCCACTTTGAGTCGTTGGGCTTTGTCAAAGAAGTCGATTGGTTAGAGTATCAAATACCTTGGCCTAAAAAAGTCCCTGAAAAAGTGGAAAGGGTATCTAATATCGTAAAAACAAGGTATGGCTATCGCTTGGTAAAGTTATCTCATAAAAAAGAAATTGATAAATACGCCTATAAAGCGTTTGATACGTATAATGAAGCGTTTATGGAACTTTATGGTTTTCATCCACTAAATAAACAAATGATGGATTACTACATCAATCAAGTAAAACTGATAGTTAGGTTGGAGTATTTGTGGTTTGTTGTAGATAAAGAAGAGAAAATGGTTGCGTTTGGTATTATTATGCCTTCCCTTAGTAAAGCTTTAAAAAAGTCAAATGGAAAATTATTCCCTTTTGGCCTATTTAGAATACTTAAAGCCCTAAAGAAAAACAACATCGTTGATTTTTACTTTATCGCCATTGACCCTAAACACCAAGGTAAAGGCGCTTTAGCGTTGATTATGGAAGACGCTGCAAAAGTGGGTATCAAAAATAAAATCATTATGGCTGAGACGGGTCCTGAACTGGAAAACAACATTAAGATTCATCAACAATGGTCGAACTATGAACCTAGAAATCACCGTAGAAGAAGGAGTTATACAAAGGCAATATGAAAAAGGATATATTAGAGGGCAAACTTTATAAATACAACGATTCATTAAAAGAAGACCATAAGCGAGCGCATCAGTTTATGGAAGCCTACAACACCTTTAACTTAGATAATGATACACGAAAACAACTCCTTGAAAACACATTTAAACATGTGGGTAAAAACGCCCATGTCAATCCCCCACTTTATATTGATTATGGGTATAACATAAGTATTGGTGATAATTTTTATGCCAACTTTGATTGTATCTTTTTAGATGTGAACACCATTACTATAGGTAACAATTGCCTATTTGGTCCAAGGGTTTCACTTTATACCGCTGGACACCCAATCGATAAAGCTATTAGAAATGAAGGTTATGAGTTTGGTTACCCAATCACGATTGGTAATGATGTTTGGGTTGGTGGTAATGTCGTAATTAACCCTGGTGTTACCATTGGTAATGGGGTTGTTGTAGCGAGTGGTTCGGTTGTAAGTAAAGATATAGAAGATAATGTCTTAGTTGCTGGTGTACCAGCTAAAGTCATTAGAAAAATTGGTGAAGTCGATAGACTTTATTGGCAAAAAGAAAAAGAAAGATCGAAATGATAAAAGAGGTATAAATAATGAAAAATAGAGTATATATAGTAGTTGCTCTTTTCTTGGTATTAATCTATTCAATCACTATGGGCATATTTTTAGACAACTCTATAATCCATGTTACAAATGAAAGGGCACTTGGTTTGTTGTGGATTGCAAAGGGGGTTTCTTGGTTAGTGATTGTAGGTACTGGCCTTTATATCCTGCTTAATAAGGACAACCATGGTCATGCAATCATTTTAAGTGTTGCAGCAACTATTTTCCAAATAGTACCCTTATTGTTAAGGGTATTCTTAAGAGGCGATAACCCTAACTATTTGATGGCACTTGTGATTACATTTGTGAGTGTAATAGCCTTTTTTAGCGTGCTTTTATTATTTGACTTATCGAATGATAAAAAAAGAATCAACCCTAAAGAAAACTAAGGTAAATTATGATTAAAATTAACAACTTCACAAAAAAATACGATCATTTAATTGCGGTAAACAACATCAGTGTTCATGTAGAAAAAGGCTTAATCACAGGATTTGTAGGAAAAAACGGTGCTGGGAAAACAACCACACTTAGAACGATGGTTAATCTTTTATTCCCAACAGAAGGAAGCATATTGATTTCTGATTTAGACTCCGTTAAAGATGCCATAAAGATTAAAAAGGTGGTTTCTTATATGTCTGGTGAGCCCGCTTTTTATCATAATCTTAAAGCAAAAGATTTGTTTGATTTTCACAATCAATTTCTTAACTACAACGATCCCTTTGAATTAGCCAAATATTTTGAGCTTGATGTTTCAAAGCCGATCGAAACACTTTCTTTAGGTAATAAGAAGAAAGTATCGATTATTTTAACCTTAATGAAGGATGCGGATGTCTATTTACTCGATGAACCAACAAGTGGACTTGATCCTTTAATGCAAGAAAAATTTTTCTCCTTCATAAAGGATTTAAAATCGTCGGGTAAAACAGTCTTTTTATCAAGCCATAATTTAAGTGAGATTGAAAAGCATTGTGATAAAGTATTAGTGATTAAAGATGGTTTCATTGTTGATTATCTTGACCTAAGAGAAACGCCAAAGAAATACTATGTTTCCTACAAAGTAGACAACGAGCTTATTAAAAAGTATTATGAAGGCAACATTAATGAACTGATACAAGAACTTTCACAAATACATTTAGAAGAACTCGAAATAAAAAGAGTATCACTAGAAGAAGATTTAATCGATTACTATAAGGCTGGTGATATCAGATGAAGGTTATGAAACTTTTAAAATTTCAACTTTTTCACCATAGAAAACACATCCTCATTTGGAGTGGTGTTGTTGGTGGTATTTTATTGATGTATATGGTTTTGTTTCCTTATATCCAAGAGATGGGATTGGCAAAAATTGAAGCCTTTGGCGAAGAGATTCTTAAAATGTTTGGGATGGATGGGTTTACTGAGTTTACAAACTTTGTGATGTATTATGGTGTGATGTTACGCATGGTTAGTATTGCGATTACCATATTTTCAATCTTATTTATGGGTAATTTAATCTTTAAAGAAGAAAGAGAGAAAACCATTGAACAATTTACAAACCTCCCCATTTCTAGAAAAGAATTATGGTTATCAAAACTTCTTTTAGGGTTATTAAGTATATTCATTGTTTCTTTTTCAGGCTTCATTACTACTACCCTAGCTGGTTTAATTAATGGTGGAGATACCTATGTCTTTATCGATACATTAAAGATATACCTCCTTTTAAGCTTAATTCCTATGCTGTTTGGTTTGGTATCTTTTTCCCTAGCTTCGATAACCACTAAATATGCGATGCCAGGTATCACTACCGGCCTCTTTTTAATCCTTTACTTTATTGGTTATATTGGTAATTTATTGGAAGATAAAGGCCTATTACTTACCTATTTTTCTCCTTTTGAACATTTAATTGCCGCAAACGCATTAAACCCTACACTTGACCTCTTCATTTTGGTGGGTTTATATGTTTTAGGGGTTGGTGTGTTAACGGCATTTGGCTATTATCGTTATCAAAAAAGAGACTATATTTTATAAAATTAAAATGGTATTTGAATGCGTATTTAACCCACTTAAGTGTTATACTAAAAGTGGGGAGGGATAAACATGAAAGTACTCGTTACAGGCGCCACTGGCCATGTTGGTAATGTGGTTGTAAAACAATTATATAAGCTTGGTTATGATGTATATAGTTTAGTCATGCCCTTCGATAGAATAGATTATATTAAAGACTATTCTAAGATTGTCTATGGTAACATTTTAGATTTAGAAGGGTTAAAATACATCTCAAAAGAAATGGATTATATTATTCATGCTGCGGGTTATATAGATATTGGTAGTGGGAATAAAAAGAAACTCCACCAAGTAAATGTTGTTGGCACACAAAACGTGATGATTGCCGCTCATTTTAACGATGTTAAACGGGTAATATATACATCAAGTGTGCACGCAATTGAAGAATTAAGCAACAATCAAATCATGAGTGAAGTTGATCTCTTTGATCCTAAGAAAGTCAAAGGAAACTACGCAAAATCTAAAGCGATTGCCACTCAAAATGCCCTAGATTATGCCAAAGAACACCATCTTGATTTAGTAGTTGTGCATCTTTCTGGTGTTATAGGAAGTCATGATTATAAGGGTTCTTATATGGGAGAACTTGTAAAAAGTTATTTAAAAGGAAAACTACCAGTCTATATTAAGGGTGGTTATAACTACATAGATGTTTTTGATGCGGCAAATGGAATTATAGGTGCCCTAGAAAAAGGTAGAAGTGGAGAGTGTTATATCTTAAGTGGTCACACCATAACGATAAAATACTACCTCGACTTAGTCAGTGAACTTACCCATTTAAAGCCAATAAAGAAAAGCATAAACTATAACTTTATGTTACTGTTTTCTAAATTAGCGGAACTGTATTATAAAATAGCGCGTCGAAAGATGTTATATTCAACGTATTCTATTAAAGTGCTTAAAAGTAATGCCAATTTCTCAAATCAAAAGGCAGTAGAAGAATTAGGTTTAACGCTAACCCCTTTTAAAAAGACAGTGGAAAGGGTTGTAAACTTTATTATAAAAAATGAACCAAAGATCTATAAAAAGAAACTCAAAAACACACTGCCAAACAAGTCATAAAATGATAAAGGAAATCTCATAATATGGAGATTTCCTTTTACTTTGTCTTGATGTGTTGTTCCAGTAATTCATTTGTTTCTTTTAGACGCCTGTCTTTGGTTTTTTGTTGTTTTGCACTATAGACATACCTTGCCCAATTGGTTTGATAGCCTTTAGGTAGGGTATTATAAAACACTAAAGCGTGACTTGTTAGGTTTTCTTTTAGATTTTGAATGTATAAGCTATAATCTGTTTTATCTTGATGCCTTTTTTGTCTTTTAACATCCTTTTTAGTACCTAATAAAGTGTAATCCTTATCAAAGGATGCCATTTTATTAAAGCGCATTAATGTATCACCTACATAACCTGTTTCTTCACTAACATGTAAATAGGGAAAAATATGATCTCTGTGAATCCCTTCTACGTTGATTGTGTTTTTTAACTTCGGATAACAAATATATAAAATACCATTATCTTCTAATAAATTAATCGACTTTATCAATACCCACTTTTCTAAAGGATGGGCCTCAGAGGCAAAGGCGGCACTCTATAAACCAAACCCAACCTGTTTTATTGCTTTAGACAACAAACAAATTATTGGATTTGCGTGTTATGATGCCACAGCTAAAGGCTTTTTTGGACCGCTTGGTGTGGATGTGAATTATCGTGGCCATAAAATTGGACAAGCACTTACACTTTATTGTTTAGAGAGCTTATACAATGAGGGTTATGCTTACGCAATCATTGGTGGTGTGTCTGAAAAAACAGTTTCGTTTTATAAAAAGGTTTGTCCTGTGATACCGATTGAAAATAGTAGAAAAATCTACATCAATAGATTGGTTGAATACAATTGATGCGTATACGCATTTTTTTTCTTATCATACCCGGTTTGATTAGCCTTGATTGTAAAGGGTATTTAGTGTATATTTAATATGGTGACTTTATGAACAAAAGTAGAATTATTTTATATGGATTTGTTGGGTTATCTATTATTGCGAAAGTAATAGATAGTATTGCCTATTTTTTAACAGGTGAATTTAATTACGATATGATCGGATACGCCATTTATAGTTTGTGTATTATATTGGCGCTTGTTTTTGCGATGATTGAAGAAAAGTATTTAGCAGCGGTCTTTATTTCCATACTTAAAGTAAGTATTATTATTGCAGGGCCCTTGCTTGGTGAGTTTTTTGAAACCATCACCTTAAACCCGCTACAAGTATTTAATGGGATATTAGGTATCTTTTTATTGTTTTTAGGTTTTTTCTTAGTATTTGACTTTTTTAGAACCCATCACTATCGCACGGAAGCCCCTTCATTTATAGGTATATTAGGTCCATTTAGTGTCTTGTTGTTTTTCTCAATATTTTGGAATTATGAAATGGGCGTACTAGTAGCATTAACGGAGATTATAGCGTTAATACTTGTTGCTCATGTTAGTGAAGATTTATTGTGGGTAGGTGCATTTATTGTGGTTCCTTTTAACTTTATTCAAAATATTACTTCTCCAGAAGTGATGACGTTTGAGCGGATAATGTATTGGAGTTTAGGTAGTGTTATTTTAATATGGGCACTCATCAGTTTAGTTATGAATATAAGACATTTCATTCATGAACAAAAAGAATACAAACGACAAGTTGAAGAATTGCATTTACGATTAAGAGAAAGACGTGAAAAACGTCAAGAGATACAATAGATTTAGACATTTAGGAGGATACGATGGATATTAAAGAAAAAAGTTTACAAAAACACTATGAGTGGGCAGGTAAAATAGAAACCAAAGTTAAAGCAGGCCTAAACACCCAAGAAGATTTAATGTTAGCTTATACACCAGGGGTTGCCGAAGCTTGCTTAGAAATCGAAAAAGATGCCAATAAATCGTTTTTACTAACGGCTAGAGGCAATCAAGTTTTGGTTGTTACCGATGGTACCGCTGTCTTAGGATTAGGCGATATTGGACCACTAGCTGGTATGCCAGTGATGGAAGGTAAAGCGGCATTGTTTAAACATTTTGGGGATGTTGATTGTATTCCGCTATGTATTAACTCAAAAGATACAGAAGAAATTGTAAAAACCATTAAGTTATTAGAAGGTAATTTTGCTGGTGTTAACTTAGAAGATATTAGCGCTCCAAGATGTTTTGAAATTGAGAAAAGGTTAAAACAAGAACTTTCTATTCCAGTATTCCATGATGATCAACACGGTACCGCAATTGTTACCGCAGCTGCATTAATAAATGCTTTAAAGATCGTCAATAAAGAGATGAGTTCTTCAAAAATCATCATTAATGGTGCGGGTGCTGCTGGGATTGCCATTGCGGAGTTTTTAATCCACCTAGGGGCTAAAAATATTATTTTAGTCGACCGCACAGGCATCTTATCTAAAGATATTAAACAATCCAATAGTGCTAAAGATAACATTGCCCATAAAACAAATCATCAACTAATAAAAGGTGATTTAAGTGAAGCCTTAAAAGAAGCGGATGTGTTTATTGGGGTTAGTGTGGGTAATGTGGTATCTAAAGATATGATTAAACTCATGAATAAAGACCCGATTGTCTTTCCGCTTGCAAACCCCATTCCAGAAATAACCCCAACACTTGCCAAAGAAGCAGGGGCAAAGGTAGTGGGAAGTGGTTCTAATCTTTATGAAAACCAAATTAACAACGCTTTGGTTTTCCCTGGATTATTCAAAGGTGCTATCTTAGCGAAGGCAAAAACCATCTCTAGTTCCATGATGGAAAGTGCCGCTTATGCGATTGCAAATTATGTGAAAGAAGATTTAAAACCGGAATACATTATCCCTAGAGTCCTAGATTTAGATGTTCATAAAGCGGTCACACTAAGTGTGATGGAAACTGCAATAAACGAAGGAAATGTAAGAAAATAATCAATCAAAAATCAAGTTCATAGCAACTTGATTTTTTTATATAACTTAACGTTTAAATGACATTTCATATGTTATTTAACTCGTTTTCCCTTGATAAATATACATTTTAAACGTATAATTAAAATAGATATTTGAATTCGATAAAAAAGGAGGAACTCATGAAAAAATTATTATCTAAAAAAGGGAAAATTATTACACTTATTATCTTTTCAATGTTATTTTTGATTTCACTAGTATTGGCACCTATGATTAGAGTGAACTATAATATGAGTTCTTATCTGCCTAAAAAATCAGTGACAAAACAATCACTTTTACTTTTAGAAAAAGAGTTTGGGATTACCTCAAATATGGAAGTGATGATTGAAGAGGACAACGTAATTAAGGGAGATCGTTTATCAAAACAACTCAAAGAAATTAATCATGTAAAGCAGGTCATGTGGTTAGGTAGTGTTGTTGATATTACCAAACCAATAGATACCTATCCTAGTGATAGGGTTGAGGCTTTTTATAAAGATGGAAAATTGCTTTTCTTAATCGAATTTTTAGAAGATGAATACAGCATGAATACCGATAAGGCTATTCATGATGTAAAAATGGTTTTTAACAACTATGATGCGAAATACCGTGGTGAGCCAATTATGGCGAAAGGCAATCGTGATTTAGTTATTAAAGAAGCAATCGTGATTATGGCAGTTGTGATTCCAATCGCGCTTTTAATTTTATTTATTTTTTCTAACAGTTGGATCGAACCTATTGTGATCTTAATTAACTTATTTGTGGCCATTATTATTAATTTAGGTACAAACTTTATCATGCCTAGCATTTCATTTTTAACGATAGCTATTGCAAGCGCACTACAGTTAGCCATGAGCTTAGATTATTCACTATTCTTTATCCATAGGTACATGGAAAAAAGAGATGAAGGCCTAGAGGTAACCGATGCGGCTAGAGAGGCAATGCGTGGTGCGATGGGTTCTGTTACCGCAAGTGCTCTAACTACAATTTTCGGGTTCTTAGCGTTATTATCGATGCGCTATACTCTAGGTACAGATATTGGGTTATCGCTTGCTAAGGCAGTATTTATAAGTTATTTAACAGCGATATTCTTAATGCCTTTATTATTGGTTACTTTTGACAAATTACTTTTTAAAACAAGACATAAACGACTTATGCCTGAACTTAAATTACTGAGTAAAGGGTTATTTAAAGGCCGATGGGTTATCGGTGTATTATTTGTATTTGTTTCTGTTGGTGCATATTACTATCAAACACAAACAAAGTTCTTTTATGGAGCTAACGGCTTACCCGATCCGAATAAAGTTGAAACGAGACATAATAATGCCATTGGTGAAGTCTTTGGGTTTAATCAACCGGTAGTGGTGATGTATAAAAATGATCAAAAAACACAAGCCATTGCCTTTTCAGAAGCGATTTACGCTCATGAAAAGGTCACAAGCATACAAAGTTTAGTCACCTTAATAGATCCCTCTATGCCAGATGAGGTTATCCCTAAAGAATATTTAGATCAATTTAAAGGGGAAAATTATTCTAGGATGATTATCAACATCGATTTAAAAGGTGAATCCGATGAGATGTATGAAGTTAGTGATTTTATCTTAAAAACATCCCAACAATACTTTGATGAAACCATCGCTTTAGGTGTAACCACCTCATTAAGCGAAATAAAAGATGTTTCTATCCAAGATGGTGTCGTTGTAATGATTGTTTCGATTGCGGCAATTACATTAATTATTGGCATTGTCTTTAAATCTGCGTTATTACCTATTATCTTAGTTTTGCTCATTCAAACGGCGGTTTGGGTCAATATCGCAATACCTTACTTCCAAGACAAAACATTATCTTATATTGGCTTTTTAGTAGTTTCTAGCCTACAACTTGGGGCAACCATCGATTATGCCGTATTACTAACCAGCAGATACCAAGAGTTTAGAATAGACTCATCACCTAAAGATGCGATGATGAAATCGATGGCACGATCGAGTCAACCCATTATTATTTCATCACTTGTTTTAGCGGTCGCAGGTTTTAGTGAAGCCATCATTTCACAAGTAGAAGCCGTTTCTGAAATGGGTCAACTGATTGGTTTTGGTGCACTATATTCTGGGTTATTTGTTTTAATTGGACTACCTTCACTCTTAGTATTATTAGATAAACCGATTCAATTACTTACCTATAAGAAAAAGGAGAAAAATCATGAAAAAAATCTATAGTTTACTTATTATATTACTGTTGTTTTTAAGTGGTTGTAAGCCAAATGAAAAACCACCTATTAATGAAGAAAAACCAACATTTCCTAGTCAAGAACAAGTACTACTTGATAATCAACAGGATGAAACCATCTATATTAAACTAAATAAAAACGGTGAGGTTGAGAGTATGAAAAGTGTGATTCATACCTCCAATGTCTTAAAAGACCGCTACCTTACATACAAAGGGACATTTTTAACCGATGGCCACGCAAACTTATCTAATGAGTTAGATTTAGATGTTTCCAATACATCACTTAAAGCGCCTGTTTTAGATAATAATGATCATTATTATTTTGAAGTGAGTTTAAATAAAAATAACTATGAACTCCCTTTTA
>CAYLVT010000002.1:31693-47128 GCA_964387195.1 uncultured Acholeplasmataceae bacterium | reverse complement strand
ATGACAACGACAACGAGTTCTTTATGCTTATGCTGTATAAAAAGAAACATTACACCGAGAATCAATAAATATATATGCATCCCGGATCACGCAAATAAATGACTCACCCCTAAAAGGGAGGCATTTTCTTTAAACTCATTAGAAAAGGAGTTATGCGCAAAGACTAAACTATAAATCATTTGTCTCGTCATTGGAGGGTAGTCTTTAAACAAATCCATTAACTTGTATTTAAGACTATGAATATGAAATCCTTTTTTATAAAGTGTGATTTCTTTGATGTTTAGTTGGTAGTAAATACGCTTTGATGCATAGTAGTTATACGCATTAAAGCCATTTGGGGTTTTTGCTTTAGAAAAGCCATTTGTCTCATATTTTATATGAACATAATCACCAATATTAAAACGTTCTTGATGATTAAAAAGATATACATATTTCCCTTGTTTTGCATAGTAGGTGTAGTAGGTGTTATGTGTGATAATATCGGTGATTTGAAAGGTCTGATTTGTGGGAGGTTTTGGCTGTTTTATAAAATGAAGGCTAATAAATGTGAAAACACCAAACACTAAGACAATGTATTTAAATTTATAAGATCTTATTAAAAAATAAAAAGGTATAAATAATAAAACCATCCATTTAATTTCAAAACCAATAAGACCAATAAGCATTGAAAAGGCATAATAATGAACATAATTAAACGGTAATATAGTCTCTAATTTTTTCATATTTATTGTCTTTTATGCCTGGCACATTTTTGATTTCAGTAATGCTTTTAAACGGGCCATATCTCGTTCTATAATTAATGATATCTTGAGCGGTTATGGGACCGATGCCATCGAGTTTTTGGAGTTCTTCTTTGGTTGCGGTATTGATGTTGATTTTTTCAAATTGATGGTTTATCGGAATATAATAGGTTTTATTGTGGGTAAGTGTTTGATTTAAATCAAGCGTTGATAAATCCGCACTTTCCTTAATTTTGGCATAACCAATTAAGTCCTTTAGTGTTTTTTCTTTTGATACTTCATATTTCCCTTCAATTAAAACACCGCCATGTATATAAACTGTAATCAGTTTTGGAGGGTTTCTTTGCTCTGGTTGTGGATTGAATAAATAAATACCTATAAAGACTAAAACTATACTAACAATGATTAAAATAAAAAACACCTTTTTCATAGTATCACCAATACATACTACAAATCAGATGTTTACCTTTACTTTAAATTAATGATTTTACACCGATGAAGCGTTCATCAAATTGATAATAGCTTCGCATTTCTTTATCAAAGACGTGAATGATGATATCACCTAAATCGATCAGTAACCAACCCGTCTTTTTACCTTCAATGCCTTTGATTTCAACGCTATCTTTTAAGACGTCTTTTAAATAACCTATTAACGCCTCACCTTGTCTATTGGTTTGTGCGGTACCAATAATAACGTATCTGTAAAAGGGGTTTGTGTTTTCTAAATCATAGATGACTAAGTCTTTAAGTTTAACAAGTTCAATGGTTTTTATTGTTTTTTCTAGCATAGGCCTCTCCTTTGTAGTAATGATAGACTTCTAATTGATTATTGTGGGGTGTTTTATTTGTTTTAATTAAATGATTAATGGTTGATTCAATCGCTAATAAATACGCATCAAGTAAGTTTTCTTTGGCGAGTTTATAGACATCTTTTGCTTGTTTAAAGGTGCGACTTGGTTCACAATAATCACTTACAACTAAGATCATCGTTTCTAATTTCATATCGATTTTACCCCACATATGATACTTAATAGCTTCCAATACCCCTTCATCTTCAATACCTAAAGATTTGGCGTAATAATTGGCACTGATTGGATGATAGAGAGGGAGTTTTAAGTCTTTTATTAACTGATGATCAGGTATAAGGGTTAAATGTTGTTCTTTTTTATAATATTTTGTAATGTCATGAAGTAGGGCAGCGGTTTCTAGTGTTTGTAGGTTTGCTTGATAGATTTGCCCTAATTCTTTAGCAACTTCTAAGACATTTAGTGTATGAGTTATTCTTGAAGGGTGGCTTTTTAAAACGGTTTTCATAAGGTGTTTATAATCCATGATAGTTACCTTCTTTTATCGTAATATTAGCCCCTCTTGGTGCTTGTATTTCCAGTGTTGCATTAGATACAACTAAAAAGCCAATGTCATAAATATTAATTAGATGTTTTTTATGACCTTCCGCTTTTAAATGCGTCTTAATAAAGGGTTCTTTAATAAACGGTGAAAATAAGTTTTCTTTGTGTTTTAACAATAAATCATAAGCCTGATGGTATTTAGTACGATGAATGGTTGTGTTGGTATAAAATGTGAGCGATAAGGGATACCCTTTTACAACACTAATAATCGCAATCCCACCAATGATAAAGGAAACACGTTCTTTAATTTGGTAGGTTTTTGGTTTAAATGGTTTGATTGGAATGATTTTTTGATAAGCTTCATAAGGCAGGTAATCCCCAATGAAACCAGGTTCGTAAATACCTGGTGTATCAATGAAGAAATGGTCTTTATAAGGTGTTTTAATGTTTTCCATTGTAAGACCGGGCTTTGATGCGGTTAGTACTTCTATATTTAGTGATAATGATTTTGCGATTTGATTTAACAGGGTTGATTTACCACTGTTTTGTAAGCCAATGAAATACGTATCACCTTGATTATAGTGATCAATGGTTTGTAAAAAGTAATGTAGATAGGTCCCTTTTAAAGCACTAATCGGCATTACTTCAAGGACATTTTTCGTTTTTAGTTGTTTAACCCATGCATCAAAGTTCACGGTTTTAGGTAATAAATCAATGAAATTAATTAAGATAATGACTTTAGAATTAGGATAAAACTTAGAGAGGTCGTATTTTAGTAAAGTGTTTAGATGAAGTATAGAAACAATATAGACGATAAAGGCCCCATCTGGCAACATTGGAAAATGCGTTTTTAAAATCTCATCAGTGGATATGTTGTAGTGCTTTAACTTAAAACAACTTAAACAAAGTGTATGATTTAAGTCTTTAACATAGCCGATGTTGGTTTCATTTTCGTTTTGAAGGCGGGCGCCACACCCACTACAATATTTTATGAATGTTGTCATACGCTGCTTGATGATGCTTTTTAAGTTTTCTTAAAACGCGTTGTTCTCTTCTTCGATTAAATCTGGTTGTAAAGATATCCGATTTTTTCTTTAATGGGGCAACCAAAATGGTGTTAAATCCCATTTTGTTCCCCCCAACAATATCTGTCATTAATTGATCTCCAATCACAAGAACTTGTTGTGGGTTATATAATTTACTACTATACTTCAAACCCCTTTTAAAGCCTCTTTTTAAAGGTTTTAACGCAAAATGAACATAGGGTATCTTAAGTGGATTTGAAAATCTAGAAACCCGTTTTTTATTGTTGTTAGAGATTAAAATAATCTCAAAACCAATCGTTTGTAAGTTTTGAATCAGTTCATGAGCTTCCTTTGATGGGACATCTTCATCATAGGGAGCAAGTGTATTATCAATATCAAGGAATATAAGTCTTATATTGTCTTGATATATCGTTAAAAAATCGATATCATATACCGATTTATAAACATCTGTTGGAATGTATTTCCTTAGAGACATTAAGATATTTCTAACACTTCAACGTGAAACATTTTCCCGTTTTCTAATCGGACTTGAGCTTGTTCACCTACGGTTAAACCAAGTATTGCTTTTCCAACCGGTGACTCAATTGAGATCATGTTTTGTGAAGGGTTAGCTTCGATTGTACCTACTAATTTATAGGTGGCTTGTTTCTTGCGCTCTATAAAGTTAATTTTGATGGTTTTACCAATATTAACCTTATCATCACTTGAGGTAACTAAAATGATTTTCGCATTTTCTAAAATGTTTTCAATTTCTTTTATTCTTGCCTCAGTGCGTGCTTGGGCTTCTCTTGCCGCATCGTAATCTGCGTTTTCAGATAAGTCACCTTGAGCGCGTGCTTCTTGGAGTTGTCTTACAACTTCAGGGCGTTTGACGTCTTTAAGTTCATCTAATTCATTTCTGAGTTTTTCAACGCCTTCTTTTGTTAATTCAAAAACTTGTTTATTCATCGAATGTTCTCCTTATGTTTGTATATTATATAATATTTTAATAATTATTGATAGATACGCTGGTTCTTTAATTCGGCTTGAACACTTTTATACTCAGGGAAAAGCGTAGCTAACGCTTGATAAAATGTCTTTTGGTGGTGAGGGTGCTTTTGATGGGCATACTCATGATATAAGACGTAGGTTAGATATATTTTATCATAATGTGCGAGTTTACTATTTAGAGTTATTTCATGTTTTTTTAAGTGATAGGAACCATATTTGGATTTTAATTTCGCTACCTTAATAGGCACTTCTTGATAACCAAACAGTTTAATTTGTTTATTCACTAAAGCGGTGATACTTTTAAGTTCATTTAGAAGTTCTTGTTTTAAAATAAGGTCTTTGATTTGTTCTAAATATGCATCGGATTTTACCTTGATTATGCCATTTTCCAAATGATAAGAAAAACCTTTTGTTTTGATAACCTCTAATTTATAACACTTACCCCATAACATGAGTTCATCCTCAGGGATATACTTAGTAAGTCTTTCATATTTATCAAAGTTAGGTTCGATTCTTTTTAGTATATCATTAAGATTTGCATACTTAGAAAGGCGGATTTCAAGATACCCATTTTTAGGAACGACGTAGGTGTGTTTGTTGGTGGTTTTGATGACCTTAGTTTCAATCGTTCTTCCGTTTTTATAAATCATACCAACCTCAACAAATCATACTTATCCACTTTAAAAGGAATTTTTAAATAGACTTTTTGTTTAGGGTGTCTTGCGGCTTCTAGGGGGTTTTTAGATTCATCTAATATTTCTTCAACTTTAAATGTTTTTATCTTTTTACTAGGACCAAATACTTCAAGCGTATCGCCTACTTTAAAGTAGTTTCTTTGTTCAACTAGCGTATATTCCCCATACGCTTCAATAATGCCTACAAAGGTTTTTATGGGGGTTTCTAAGCGGTCATAGAGCTGAGAATCTTTTGTAGGTATGCCCCTTAAAAACCCTTGGTGGGTTAATCGGTTTTCTGCTTTAGCGATTTCGTTAATGTAATAATCATAGTCTTTAATGGTTTTAGTTTTTGAATATTCATCAATTAACATTCTATAAGCGTTAACCACAGTGGCGATATAGTGAATGCTTTTCATTCTACCTTCAATCTTTAATGAATGAATACCAATATCCATCAGTTCTTTAATTTCTTTAATGCTTTGCAGGTCTTTTGAACTCATGGAAAATAGTGTATTTGAACTTACCAATGTGTCTTTATCATAAACCTCATAATCCCAGCGACAACTATGCGCACATCCACCTCGGTTTGCATCTCTTAAGGTAAACGTATTTGAAAGTGTACATCTTCCACTATAAGAGGCACACATTCCCCCGTGGATAAACACCTCAATATCGACATCGGTTTGGTTTTTTATTTGTTTGATTTCCGATAAAGTTAGCTCCCTACCTAACACAACCCGCTTTGCACCTAAGGTTTTAAAGTAATCAATCGCATAACTGTTTACGATGGATTGTTGGGTAGAGATATGGATTTCTAAATTCGTATGTTTTTTAGCCATACTTGCGATATACGGGCTTGCGACAATGATCCCATCAATCCCTACTTCATCGAGTTGTTTTAAATAGTGAATAACCCCTTCTAAGTTTTCATTATGGGGAATGATATTTGTCGTAACGTATAGCTTTTTTTGATATTCATTTTTTAGTTTAACCGCTTGTTTAATATGTTCAATACTAAAATTCGAGGCTCTCGCTCGAAGGGAGTATTCAAGTCCACCTATAAAACACGCATCGGCTCCGTAAATATAGGCGTATTTTAATTTTTCTAAATCGCCCGCTGGCGCTAATAATTCAATCATATCTATTTATAAATGGTTTCTTTAAATAAAAAACCATCATCCCATACCTCATTATATTTTTCTTGGAGTTCTTTAATTTGCTTTTTAGATGGGTTTTTAAAGAGTTTTAGGATATCTAAAATATAAGCGTCATTATGAAAAATCCCATCAACTAAAATATAGTCTAAATCTAACTCTTCTATGTGATTAATGTAGGATGTCACTTCACTTCTAAAAACGTGGGTCCCATAATTATCTTCAATAATCGGGTGTAATCCATCCCTTTTTTCTTCTTTAATCCGCATTTGATCATGGTTGTAGTCATGGGTTACATTGATTGTTTCAAAATATGATTTAAGCAGTGTTCTTCTTGAATAAAACATATTAAAATAACCATGAGCAACCATATATAAATCAAGGTTTCTAGATTTTGTAATCTCTTTTATATCCGCAAGTGTAATTTCTTTTGAGATAAACGCACCCTTAATTCCATACGTCTTTAACAAATTGATATCATGAATGTTGGTAAGGAGTGTCTCTGGGTTATAAATGATGTTAAATGGATACTCTTTAAACAAACTATAATAGCCAATATCGCCTACAATAATGCCCTTTATAGGTAAGTCTTTAATCAACTCAGCAAACGTAAGTAATGCGTCTTTTTGAGATTGGATAAAGGGTTTAAAGGAAAGATAAACGTCTTTATGTAACGACGTTGTAATAGCAATCACTTCTTTTAACTCTTCAATGGTTAAATAACTGGTTTCCCGGCTTGAAAAACCTTTGATTCCTAAGACAACACCATCCGCATAGGTGAGAAGTTCTTTTATATGTTCGATTTTATAAAATGTTGTTAGTAGTTTCATCTTTCCTCCATGAGACGCTTAATCCATCACCGACTTCAAAAAATGACGTTTCAAACTCTTTATTATTTTTTAAAAATTGTTTGAACTTTTCCAATTTCCTTAAAAGATTTCTTGTCCCTTTGGAAACTTCAGCTTGTTTTAAATGATGAAAGTTTAAGTTATCACAAATAATAATACCGCCTATGTTTAAGTAGGCTTTATAGCGATTAAAAAAGCGTTCATATTGTGCTTTAGCCCCATCAATAAAAATTAAATCATACGTCTCATCTGGCACATATTCTAGCGCATCAACCAACACCGCTTTAATGTTTGATTTATGGTAGGCTTTAATATTTTCTAGTGCCATTTGGTGGTAGGTGACTTCTCTTTCTAGAGTTGTAATGCTTTCTAAATCATCGGCTAATGCAATACTTGAATAACCAATCGCACTACCAATTTCTAACATTGTTTTTAAGTTTTTTTCCTTAATTTGTGCCTTTATAAACAAAATACCCTCATCACTAAGAATGGGGATATGATGTGATAATGCCTTTAGTTTAAGCTTCTTCATCTAATAAGAAATACTCTTCAAGTAGGTCATCTAACATGTCCCACTCTTCTTCGGTTTCAATATCTTCAAAGTAGCCTTCTGTTTCACTTGTTTCCACATACACAGCGGCACTAATTTCTTCTGAGTCCATAAATTGAAATACAACGTATGTTTTATGTGTATCCATATCTTCATGGGTAAATAATACCTCAGCGACTAATTCTTCGCCATTGTGTTCAATCGTAATCAGATTTTGTTCGTCCATAATTATACTCCTTTTTTGATGCGTTAGTATTATACCACATTTAACTAAAAGTTAAAGTGTTTTATCTTAATTTATAATCTAGGTAGTTTTGCAAGATGAGTTGTGCCGATAATTCATCTTTTTTGGCTTTCCGTTTTTCTTTGGATAAACCGGCTTGCTTAAGCGTATAGGTTGCTTGTTTTGTTGAAAGCCTTTCATCCCATAAAAC
Organism: uncultured Acholeplasmataceae bacterium; assembly: GCA_964387195.1. Classification (GTDB taxonomy): domain Bacteria; phylum Bacillota_I; class Bacilli_A; order Acholeplasmatales; family UBA5453; genus DUQU01. The sequence continues at coordinate 39,340 of CAYLVT010000002.1, read as the reverse complement.
AACCTCACATTGAGCGTGTTTTAAGATTTCTTGTTTAAACCAGATCGAAAGTTCCGCTTTTTCACCAATTTCATTGTGCATGTGTTTGGGTAACCCTAAAACAACAACGTCAATTTTCTCTTCATTAATATAGTTTGTGATATAAGCGATGGCATCACTGTAGTTTTCCCTTCTAAACGTATACGTACCCACACTCATCGCAATAACACCAGAATCGCTTCTAGCCATACCTAAACTAACTTCACCTAAATCAAGTCCTAAGTATTTCATAGTGTCTCCATATATTTAAGTAGATCTTCTAATAATTCTAAATGATTGGAGCCTCCTTGGGCAAAGGTCGGATTTCCCCCGCCAAAACCTTTAGAAATCTCATTAAATTTAGCAATGTATTCTCTAGCCTTATCCTTACTTCTTATAAGGTATGTGATTTTATTATCTTTGACATTTACAAGCATGAGTGTTTCTACGTTTAGTTGCTGATAAATATCTAACAATAACGGTCTTAACACTTGATTGTCTAAATCTTTTGTTAAAATAACAGGACCACGCATTTGTTTAATTAACGTCTCTGTTTGAGATAAAAGGGTTCTATCTTTCTTTTCTTTAATCTTCTTTTCTAAATCACGGTTCATTCCTTTAATATGCTCAATTTGGTGTCGTAAGTTTATCATATCTTGATAACTGCCATGTAGGGTAAGTTCTTCTAAGGACTTTGGTGTTATATTATAAGATTTAGCTTCCTTTGACAGGTCTTTGTATTTGTTTTCAAGCACACTAAGTTCTTGGAAGTTTGATTGGTTTCTTTCTTTTAAATCGTTGATATAATTAATTCCTGAAAAGGCTTCAACACGGTATATTCCTGAACCAATTGAACTAATACTACTAATCAAAAAGTTTTCAATGTCTTTGGTATTTACAACATGGGTTCCACCGCATAGCTCAACCGAATAATCATCAATAAAGACAACCCTAACTTCGCTTCCATATTTCTCACCAAATAAAGCAATCGCATTATTAGAAATCGCTTCATCATAAGACATAAACTTAACTTCTACATGGATTGCCTTTTTAATATAGGCTTTCACAATGGATTCTATCTTTAATACATCTTCATCACTTAAAGACTCATAATGATTAAAATCAAATCTTAAAAGATCTGGGCGAACGAGTGAACCTTGTTGGTTGACATGCGCGCCAAGCACATCTTTAAGTGCCTGATGAAGTAAATGGGTTGCGGTGTGGTTTTTCATAATTGAATGTCTATGTTCTATGTCCACCTCTAAACTTACAATCTCTCCTAGATCAAATTGTTCTTCAATAATATGAAGGTGTTGATTATTAGGTAGTTTTATCACATCTAATACTTTATAACCATTAATCAAACCTTGATCTGATACTTGTCCTCCCATATTGGCATAAAAGGGGGTTTCTTTTGTGACAATTCCTTGCTCAAATACGCCAATCACTTCACTTTCAAGCGATAGCTTATCGTAAATAAACGTAGATACCTCTTTAAAGTCTAAATACGCTTTTTCTTGGGTTTGCATAGATTGTTCAACAACTCTTGATTGTCTACTTCTTTCTTTTTGACGTTCTAAGAGTTCATAAAAGCCTTCTTTATCAATTACTATTTTGTGTTCAGCTGCATACTCTTCTTGAAGTTCAATTGGAAAACCATACGTATCAAAAAGCATAAACGAATCTTCTTTAGAGATTAGATTTTGTTCTTTGATTATTTTTTCAATGAGTTGTTCACCTGTATGTAAGGTTTCTAAAAACTTATGTTCTTCAGATAAAATAATCTTTTTAATGAAGTGTTCATTCTTAATAATATTTGGGTAAAATTCGCCCATTATTTCATTGACTTCAGGTATTAAATCGGTTAAAAATGCTCCTTCTATATTTAAGTTTCTACCATGTTTTAACGCCCTTCTTAAAAGTCTTCTTAAAACATACCCTCTACCTTCATTGGATAAAACCGCGCCATCGCTAATCGCCATGACTAGTGTTTTTATATGATCGCTAATCACTTTAAAAGCCATTTGGCCTGTATATTTTATGTTTGATATTTGCTCTATTTTTTTAATGATGGGTAAGAATAGATCGGTTTCAAAGTTCGTTTTTGTGTTTTGTAAAATACTTGCGAAACGTTCTAAGCCTGCACCGGTATCTATGTTTTTATTTGGCAGTTCTTTATACATCTCCCGGCTGACACCACTGGTTGCATTATACTGTGAAAAAACAATATTCCATAACTCAACAAAACGATCGTTTTCAATATCGTTTATAAGCAGTTCAACCCCTCTTTTATCAAAGGCTTCACCGCGATCAAAGTGCAGTTCTGTACAAGGCCCACATGGTCCTTCCCCAATTTCCCAGAAGGCTTCTTCTGATGGGATTAGGTGACTTTCTTCAATACCTAAACTTAACCAGGTATCTCTAGCCACTAAGTCGGTTGGATAATACGTAATATAGATTTTATCTTTGGGAAAGTTAAAATAGTTTGATGAAAACATCAAATCATAACCAAATTTTATCGCATCTTCTTTAAAGTAATCACCAATAGAAAAGTTACCTAGCATTTCAAAAAATGTATGGTGTCTTGCGGTAAGCCCAACGTTTTCAATATCGTTAGTGCGAATGCATTTTTGAATGTTTACCATACGTTTAGAAGGTGGCATTTGTGAACCATCAAAGTACTTCTTTAATGGGGCCACACCAGCGTTAATCCATAAAAGGGTTTTATCCCCTTTGGGAATTAATGATGCACTTTCTATGATTTTGTGATCCAGTGATTCAAAATACGATAACCACAGATTTCTTATTTCTTTACTTGTTAAATATTTCATACTCCACCTCAATATAATAAAAGCCCTTAAGAAAACATTCCTAAGGGCGAATGACCGCGTTACCACCTTAGTTCCATGATTCATCATGGCACTTCATTATGCTTAATTGAGTTAAGCGCTCATGCTCCTAAGTAGCTTCACCTACATTTGTTTTATACTTTCACACCAACCAAGTACTCTCTTTAAACAACAGATACAGGCTACTTATCTTATTCATCGCATACTTCATTTTACCACAGTCGTTATTTATTTTAAATAACTTTAAATAATTTTTATATCTATATCTAATAAAGAATTATGACTCCTCTTTAAGTTCTTGTTTTATGAAGCGCGGGGCATTATTCACTCTTAATGCCTTTTTAAAAGCATACATCGCACCTAAACTTGCCCATAGAGCAACCAATGAATACCGTATCGCATCAAAGATATATTCAATCAATAAATTATTGTTATAAAATAATGAAAACAACGGTTTTAAACCTTCCTTTAATAAAAACGCAACAATCAAACCAAAGAGGACTTTAAGAATTTGAACCCACCATACTTCTTTATTGTCGTATTGTACATACCGCTTTTCTATAAAATAACCCACACTTAAACCAATGTAGGCACCACCAGCAACATAAAGCTGATCATTATGGACAAAAATCATTAAGATTAAAAAAAGTGGTACTAAATAAAGGGCTCTTATGTCTTCTTTATCATTATTGCCGACGCTTAATAAAAACAATCCCAGTAACCCAAAGACAATACCTAAAATTAAACCAACGCTGACGTCTTCTAAGTAGTGTTGTCCTAAATACATTCTTGAAAAAGGCACTAAAATCATTAAGGCAACACTTAACCATTTTAACCACTTTATTTCATAGTACTGATAAATCATCATTGACCCTAGGGCGCCGATGCCTTGAGAATGTCCTGAAGGCATGGAAGACCCGTGTGTTTCTTGAAGCACGGCATCCGCGCCTTGTTCATACGGCCTTGGTTTATTGGTAAACTGCTTAATTGCGCCATTTATAAGTGCGCTAAACAAAAAGGATACCATCAACTTAAACGCAAACTTCTTATCAAAAACCCAATAAAGTATCGCCCCTACCAAGATGAAAAATATCGCATCACCTGCCTCGGTAATGATTCTAAAAAACCAATCAAAAAACGGGTTTCTAAATTGTTGAATAAATTCAATAATAATCATGCTTTTTTCTCCTTTAATAATTCTTGTTCATAAGATGTTCTCATTAATTTCACATTCGCTCTTACATATAAGGGCACGTTAATAAGTTTGAATTTGTTGTCTAGTTTACCTAGTTTATACTTTTTATTTTCAATGTTTATTATCCCTAATCTGACGCATTCTTTTATCATTTCACTCATCACATAATACCCATACTCTACCCTTTGATGAATTAAGGATTCATTAAAATCAATGACACCTAAATAATGCTTAATAATGCCTCTTGGAAATGAGTTTGTTGAAGTTACATTTACGATGGTAATATTGTGTTCTTTATACATTCGGTAATCATAACTTGGATCTAGTGAACATGCAAAGATTAACCTACATCCCTTATCAATAAGCACATCAATCGGGTTATTATCGACTAAACCACCATCAATAAAATAAGAATCCTCAACCTCGGTTGCTCCAAATATAATAGGTATACTGCTACTTGAAATGGCTTCTTTTAAAGGGTTAGCCGATTCATTTACATACCGTATCACTTTACTCCATTTCCAAGGCACCATACTGGTGAGTTTAGGGGTATTTATTTTTGTTGAGATAACATAGAGTTTTGTTTTAGTTTGCTTAAAGATAGTTTGATCCATAAACTTATCTTCCATCTCTTTAATGACGGATGTGGAAAATAAACCTCTTTTATCTTTTCCTTTTAATCGTTTTGATAAGTCGATTGGGTTATTAACTACACCATATATCCAACTATCTAACACTTTTTGATAACTGTTACTGGCAAGATAAAAATACCCATTTAAAGCCCCAATCGACGCACCACTTATCACATCAAAGATGTGTGATAACCCGTGTTCTTCTAGTGCTTTTAAAACCCCTATTTGATAAGCGCCTCTTGCCCCTCCACCACCAAGCATTAAACCGACTTTCATAATTCACGTAACCGTCTTTCAATATCTTTTTGTTTTAAGGATTCACGCTTATCGTATAACTTTTTACCCTTTGCAACGCCTACTTCTATTTTCACAAGCGCTTCTTTAAAGTATACTTTTAAAGGAATTAGTGTATAGCCTTCCCTTTCTTTTCTGCCTTGAAGGCGAATGATTTCTCTTTTATGCATGAGCAGTTTTCTATCTCTTTTTTCATCATGATTAAAAATGGATGATTCTTTATATTTTGCGATATGCATACCAATAATAAAGATTTCTCCATGTTTAATATCAACGTAAGCTTCATTTATGTTTGTCTTGCCTTGACGAATTGATTTAATTTCTGAGCCTTCGAGTTTGATACCTGCTTCATAGGTGTCTTCAATAAAATACTCGTGTCTGGCTTTTTTATTTTGTGTTATTATTTTCATAAAATAATTATATCATACCTTAAATGCTTATTTTAAGAGTTCAAATGTAATTTGACGAAGTTTTACATCCACATCAACTAACTTTACTTTAACTCTAGAACCAATTTTCAAGACTCTACGGTGGCTTTTTAACGTCATTTTCTTTTCATCAAATTCAAAAGCTTCTTTTGTTGTTTGTAAGACGACCATCCCTTCAATACCTTCATCTACCCGAACAAAAAAACCTTTTTTAATCATTCCACTCACCACCGCATTATAAATAGTACCGATTTGTTTTTCCATATATTGGGCGATTTTTAGTTTATCAACTTCCCTTGATAACTCATCGGCTAAACGTTCTTGTTCACTACAATGAAACGAAACTTCTCTACCAATCGATTCAAAGTGATGAATCGATTCTAATAAATGGGTGGGATGAATTAAATACGCTTTAATCATTCGATGGAGGAATAAGTCTGGATAACGTCTAATTGGCGCAGTAAAGTGAGAATAAAACGGGCTTGCTAGTCCAAAGTGACCTAAGTTTCTCATGTCGTATTTGGCTTTGGCCATACTTCGTAAAACCAAATCATGAATCAAGGTTTCTAGTGGGTTATCCTTAATCGAATGAAGGAACCCTTGTAGAGATTTAGGGGTGAAATGTCTGGGTCTATTCACTTTTAAATCAAGTTCATTTAACTGATTTGTTAAGTTGTTTAATTTTTCTAACGATGGCCGTTCATGAATTCTATAAATGGTCGGTAAATCAAGTCTTGTTAAATGTTCACTAATAATTTCATTGGCTAAAATCATAAACGATTCAATGATTTTTTCCGCTTGTTCTTGTTGACGAACATGTACGCCAATGATATTATAGTGATCGTCTAATTCATAGTAATACTCAATACTTTCAAACTCTAATTCGCCTCTTTGTTTTCTTTTTTGTTCTAATAATGAGGCTAACATATACATTTCATTAAGCATTTTTTCTATTTGTTCATCACCCAGAGATTCGCCCTTTAAAAAGTGATTTACTTCTTTATAAGACAATCTCTTATCGACATTGATCACCGTTTCTTTAATGGAATGATCTAAGATGTTTGCTTGATCATCGAGGGTAATGTATAAACTAAGCGCGTATCTATCTTCGCCTTCATTTAAACTACATAAATCGTTAGATAATCTTCTTGGCAACATGGGAATCACACGGTCAGCTAAGTAAGCTGAGGTGCCTTTTTCATAAGCTTCTTTATCAATCAATGAACCTTCTTTAACATAATGTGATACATCGGCAATATGAACACTTAAATGATATTTTCCATCGTAAAATAAACCCACGGCATCATCTAAGTCTTTTGCGTCCTCTCCATCAATGGTAACCAAATAAGAGTCATCAACAAAACGGTTGGTTTTATCAATTTCTCTATTAAGGGAATCTGCCTCATCAAGCGTTTCTTGATCAAATCCATAAGGAAAGCCCTTTTCATAAACAATCCTAAGTACATCCATCCCTGGGTCGGTTTGAAAACCCAATTGTTTAACAACTTCTCCAAGTAAGAAATGCTTATGATATTCTTTAATTTTCACATATAAAACTTCACCACCAATAAAGTCTTTCATCCGTACTTCTAAAGGAAGTGGAAGTTCTATGTTAGGTTCTAGATAGATGCGTTTTTTTCGTTTTTTTACCACGCATACGACATGTTCTGTAGCACGCTTTAAAATGCTTTCAACACGGGCACTTTTATTCATTTTTACTAAGACAATATCCTTATCCATGGCTGTGTTTATTGACCCACCTGGTATAAAGAGGTCTTCTGTTTCTTGAAGTAAAAAAGCAAACGTATCTTTCACTTGAATTTCACCGACAAAATAGTGATTGCTTAAAAGATATTCATTGCCTCTTTTTTTAAGAATTTGTTTGCTTAATAAAAGATCAAGCGATTTCTTTATCTCGTTTGTGTTTTGTTTTGTAATTTCTTCAAGTGATTCAATTGTATGTATTTGATTGTTTTTAAAATGAATTAACATAGTACCCTCTTGTATTTTTAAAAGAAAGAGTGGCATGAGCCACCCTTGTTATTTAAGATTATAAAAACTCTTCATACCTAAGTAAACTGCTGTATCTCCAAGTTCATCTTCGATACGAATTAATTGATTGTATTTTGCGATTCTATCGGTTCTTGATGCACTACCAGTCTTAATTTGACCTGCATTGGTTGCAACAACGATGTCGGCGATGGTTGTATCTTCTGTTTCACCACTTCGAT
>CAYLVT010000002.1:0-31683 GCA_964387195.1 uncultured Acholeplasmataceae bacterium | reverse complement strand
AATCGTGCTGTCTTCGCTTTCGCCGGAACGATGGGAAATGACCGCCGTATATCCGGCGCGTTTCGCCATTTCAATAGCGTCAAACGTTTCCGTTAACGTACCGATTTGGTTCACTTTAATTAAAATAGAGTTGGCAACACCTTCATCAATTCCTCTTCTTAAGAATTCAGTGTTTGTAACAAATAAATCATCACCAACTAATTGGATTTTCTTACCTAAAACTTTAGTTAAGTAACTCCAACCTTCCCAGTCGTTTTCATCAAGTCCATCTTCGATAGAAATGATTGGGTATTTTTTAACGAGTTCCACATAAAAGTCAGAAAGTTCTTTGGCGCTTAAAACTTTGTTGTTTTCACCTGCGAGCACATAGGTTTTATTATCTTTGTTATAAAACTCACTCGCAGCTACGTCCATACCTAGGAAAATATCTTCTCCTGCTTTATAACCCGCCTTTTTAATGGCTTCCATAATCACTTGAAGCGCTTCTTCGTTTGAGCCTAAGTTTGGTGCAAAACCACCCTCATCACCTACTGCAGTGTTTAAGCCTTTAGCTTTTAATACCGCTTTAAGTGCGTGGAATACTTCGGTTCCCCAACGGATTGCTTCAGTGAATGTTGGTGCACCAACAGGTAAAATCATAAACTCTTGGAAATCAACGTTGTTATCTGCGTGTGATCCACCGTTTAAAATATTCATCATAGGTACGGGTAATTGTTTTGCATTTGTACCACCTAAGTAGTTGTAAAGACTTACACCTAAGTAGTCAGCTGCAGCTCTAGCTACGGCCATAGAAACACCTAACATCGCGTTAGCACCTAGTTTAGATTTATTTTTTGTTCCATCAAGATCAATTAATAACTTATCAATTTCTACTTGTGCTAAAACATTAAGTCCAATCACTTCTTCTGCAATAACTTCATTTACGTTTGTTACAGCTTTTAGTACGCCTTTTCCTAAATAACGGCTTTTATCTCCATCTCTTAATTCAACCGCTTCATGTTCACCAGTGGATGCACCACTTGGAACTAAAGCACGTCCAAATGCACCAGAATCCGTATAAACCTCTACTTCAACTGTAGGGTTTCCTCTTGAGTCTAGTACCTCTCTTGCATATACATCTGTAATAAATGGCATAGTATCAACTCCTTATAATTTTTAAATGTTTATTACCACTTGTTATTATACTAGATATTCTAAATAATGCCAATAATAAACATGATTAAAACCCTTACATTACTAAATATGTTAGTTTTAAGATAGAATTAAATTCATTTAACAATAAAAAAGGGACTTTAAAATCCTCTTTTATCCATGTTTATTTAACGTTTCATTTGAATATAGGTCATAACGCAAATAAATATATACACAATAATAGAAACAATGTTTAATAAGATAACCATTGCATCTGCAGACCATACATATAAAAATCTGTAGTAAATAATCGGATTAAATATCGCAAGTGGAATCTTACCAACAGTTTGGTAAAAATACAAAGCGTGTCCAAAAACATTAATAAAATAATCCCCTAATAAAACAAATACTACAGCGAGTATGGAATACCATATATGATAAAAACTAAAACTACGATACAACCGTCTTGTCATAAACGTATAAAAGACAATAAAGGTAAATAAACTTAAAAACGCTAAGTTTGTTGTTAAAATAAAATAATCAACCGCACCCATAAACGATCCAAAAATCACTGCGCCTAAAAACCCTTCTAGTAAAAATCGCTTTCGATCATGTTTACTCATTGGTTCTTTAAATTTACTTGCTAAATTCCTAAAAAAATGCATTTAAACCTCCAGTTGTGCTATGCGGTTATGTAGTAATGAAAATACAGTCATTGTTAGGGCGCCTTTAACAATGTTAAATGTCGCCACGAACAAACCCATAATTCTTAAATAATTACCGACTGAACTAAACCAGCCAAATGGGTCGGTAAAACCAGCCTCGAAAGCTTGTGTTACCAAATAATATTTCCCCCCAGATAACATGGCTGGGAAAGTAATAAAGGCATTTAATAATGTCATAAATGATGTAAACAAGACAATGACTATTATCATATGAATAAATTGCTTCAAAGGAGTAATCGATTCAAGTTTACGATCTTTTTTATCCGTTAAAAATAGGGGTGTTTGACTTGATTTTGTAATTTTAAACGCCAAAACAGCACTTGATATAATAACTAATGATGCGGTAATCGCTAATAATTCCCCAAAGAATGGAAATGGAATATCGGTATTACCTGATGAGATTAACCATCTCACACCACTTCTTAATACTATCACAACTACCGTGCGATTAAAACCCAAAGTAATTAAAGATGTTAAAATCACAACCTCACTAAAGTCTAATTTTAAAAACGACAATGGCGGAAACCAAGGGATTTCCACATAACCAACCACAATAGCTAGTGCGGCAAATATAGCCGTTAAGACCATTCTTTTTACTTCACTGTTATCTTTTCTTTTTTCTATTTTGTCTACCATTTCTTTCACCTCTTATATTAAAAAAACGCCCTTTCCAGGGCGTTATGACGACAAAAAAAGCAAATATACTTTCTTCTTCCATCCGGACTATACCGTCGGTACTGGAATCTAACCAGTTCATGCCTAAGCTCGCGGACTATACCGCCGATCGAGGAATTACACCTCACCCTGAAGTTACTTTTATTATACAACGACTTATTCAAATTTGATAGTCTATTTTTTATAAAGCGTATACACAATCTCTTTAATAGTAATGATTTCGTTACTTAAAACATCTAAATAAGACATATCTAGACGTCTAAACAATTTAACATCGAGTGGTTTTTTTCTAGAATCAATACCAATATAAATCGCGTGTTTCTTAACTGCGATGTAGATATTTGGAAATAAGTCATCAACCGATTGAAGGAGTGTTCCAAACTCAGAGTTTAATAGTTGTGTTGCTTCTTTTTTATTTTTTGAATAGACATCAAATTCACTCGCAAGTGGTTCAGATAAACTGATCTGATTGTCTTTATCTAAATACTTATGTAGTTTTGTTGCTTTAGGAACAATATATACGCTTCCTTTAATCTTTGACTCTACATTAATTTCAATAAATAACCCTTGGAACAACACATCGCTACTAAATTTCTTAAAGTCTCTTTTGGCATCTAGAAACTGAACTTCACTCATCTTATATTTAAACCCAAATACTTCACCACTGACTAAATCATTTGAAAAGAAACGGTCCTGGTGGAGAAATAGGTTCGTTTGATAAATATCACCTGAATTAAACCCTTCTAATGGCCTATGAATGGATTTGCCGAGTTTTGCTTTATACACTTCTGGAATGAGTTTTTCATTGATGGTATCCTTTAACTTGTTAAACATTGTTCTTCCAACTACCATCATTAACAACCCTACAATAATACCAATATAAAAGAGGGGTTGTTTAATAAAAAGAATGGAAAATACAATGACTGAAATAAAACCTAAAGCGATTAAAATTTCTGCGATAATCTTTTGTTTTTTGAGTTTACTTCTCATATAATCACCGAAATGATTATAACACTTTTGAAAAATAAAAGACAATTGAAAACCTTTTCTTTACATCACATGAAAGGAAATGTATTATAATAAGGTGAAGGAAGTGACAACAATATGAATTTTGTAGGACTAATCATCCTTGATGGACAAGGCTTAGCAGAAAGTAGTTCTTTTAACAGTGTAACTTTAGCTAAAAAGCCAACAATGGATTATTTATTAAAAACGTACCCAAATAGCACCTTACAAGCAAGTGGTAGTTATGTGGGATTACCTGATGGACAAATGGGAAACAGCGAAGTAGGGCACTTAAACTTAGGTGCGGGAAGAGTTGTTTGGCAAAGTTTATCTAGAATCAACCAAGCGATTAAAGATAAATCCTTCTTTGAAAACAAAGCATTTCTAAACGCAATTGAGCATGTGAAAAAGCATCAATCTAAACTCCATATTTTCGGCCTAGCTGGTAGCGGGGGTGTTCATTCAAGTAGTGAACATATTATTGCCTTATATAAACTTGCAAAAAGCCACGGTTTAGAAAAACAAACGTATTATCATGCGTTTTTAGATGGCAGAGATACACCACCAACCAGTGGTTTAGAATTTGTAAAAGAGATTAGTGGAAGTGGCTTAAGGGTCGCAACGGTTAGCGGAAGATATTATGCAATGGACCGCGATAATAACTGGGATAGACTACAAAAAGCCATCGATAACTTAACGATTGGTAATACGAAAGTTTATCCATCCGCACTAGATGGCATAAAAGACAGTTATGAACACGGTGTTACCGATGAGTTTATGGTGCCTTTTTTAGTCGATAAGAATGGCTTAGTTAAAGACAATGACGCCATTATCTTTGCGAACTTCCGTCCCGATAGAGCGATTAGAATTTCTACAGCATTTACTAATATTGAAGGTGTTTCACACTATTATAGTGAAGGTAAAGCACACTTTGATGCATCTAATATGCCTAAGGGAATCTATTTTGTATGCATGATGCATTATGCGGAAACCGTTAAAGGAGAAATTGCTTTTGAACTTCAAGATTTAAAAGACTTATATGGGGATGTAATTTCTAAACATGGCTTGAAACAATTAAGAGCTGCAGAGACCGAGAAATATGCGCACGTTACCTTCTTCTTTGATGGGGGTGCGGAAAAGGAGTTAAAAGGCTCAACAAGAATACTTGTTCCTTCACCTAAAGTTGCAACGTATGATTTAAAACCTGAAATGAGTGCGTATGAGCTTACCGATGAAGTCTTAAAAGCCTTAAAAACAAAAAAATTTAACACAATGATTTTAAACTATGCAAACCCCGATATGGTAGGACATACCGGTTCTATTGAAGCCACAACCAAAGCCGTTGAGGCGGTTGATGAATGCTTAGGTAAAGTCATCAAAGAAATTGAAAGTCAAGGTGGGATTGCAATTGTGGTTGCGGATCATGGAAATGCTGAAAAAATGCGCGATGAAACTGGTGCACCACATACCGCTCATACCACAAATATCGTGCCCATTATTATTACCAAAAAAGACATCCAAATTAAAGAAGGTGGCGCGTTATGTGATATCGCACCAACCATGCTTGATTTATTAGGTATTAAAAAGCCTAAGTTAATGACTGGAAATAGTTTGATTAAGAAATAGATGGAGATTTTTCCATCTTTTTTAAATAGATGTATGTAACCGTTATCATTTTAGTGTTTTAAGAAATGACTATACTAATTATGTTGTATAATTAGAGTATCATTGTTAGATTAGAGGTAAGTTATGAATATTTTAAAGTTAAGAGACATATTGGTAAATGAAAGACCAAATTACCCATTTAATTATGCCATTCCTGGTATATTTAATTTGTTTGGTTATGACAGTATTAAACTTAAAAATGGGGAAGAGTTAGTTAATCCTTATGACTTTTTAATTGGTTTGATTGATACGGTTTTACTAAAAAAGTATGAACCGCTAGAAGTTGGTAGTTTATCACAAATTAAAAACATCAAACCAAGCGGTGGGAACTGGATTAATAAAAGTGTGCTTTATTCAATGATGATTCGCACAAGTTCTACGTGGGATCATGATCGAAATGGGTATATTGATGAACATAATATATACCATTTAAAAGAAACAGGAACCTTTATTAAAACGCTGATGCTTCTTCCATTATTAAAAGAGATGGGTGTTGATACGCTTTATTTACTTCCTATCTCAAAATTCTCACTTAAAAATAAAAAAGGCGAATTAGGTAGCCCTTATGGTGTGTCTAACTTTTTTGAGTTGGATCCTAGTTTAAGTGATCCGATGGTTGAAAAACACATGACACTGGATGAGCAATTTCAAGTGTTAATTGAAGCGTGTCATACACTAGATATTCGGGTGATGATTGACATTATTCCCCGTACGAACGCCACGGAAAGTGAACTTATCATTGATCATCCTGAGTGGTTTTATTGGATTAAGACAGCTGATTTAGCCGTCTATAACCCACCACAAGTCGCATCCATTACACAAAAGACTGTCAGTCCTAATCCGGAATATATGGAACGTGTTTATCATGATCCTTCTGTTAAAAAGCATATCCGTTTATTCCAGTTTGATCCAAAAACACAAGATAAAGTCAAATGGCGTAAAGTCGTGAATGCTTATAAAAAAGGAAATCCAAATATTTTAGAATTGATTGATGCCCATTTTGGTTTAACGATTGCGCCTGCTTTTAGCGATCATATCAATGATATTCAACCACCTTGGAGTGATGTGACCTTTTTTAGAATGTTTTTAGACCACCCAAAAGACAACATCCGATACTTAGATGACCCAAATACACCGCCCTATATTTTATTTGATACGATTAAATCTAACCTTTACCATGGTAAAGAACCCAATATGCCACTTTGGGAGACATTGAGTGATGTCATCCCTTACTACCAACAAAAATACGGTATCGATGGGGCTCGTATTGATATGGGGCATGCCTTACCAGAAAAACTTATTAAGATGATTGTGGATAAAGCACTTGCTATAGACCCTGATTTTTCATTTATCGCAGAAATGCTTAACCCAAATGATGCCAAAGACGCAAAAAGACTTGGCTACAATATGATTATTGGTAATGGATTTTCGCTAGAACACGATTTAAAACATGGCGGTATGCATAAGTTTATGACGCAAGCACATACGTATCCTTTAAAACAGTTTGCGTGCGGGGAAACCCATGATACACCGCGCTTAGCGGCTAGAGACGGCGGCCAAACACTATCTAAATTCTTAACTGTAATGAATATGTTTGTCCCAAATACGGTCCCCTTTATCAATTCCGGCCAAGAAGTATTTGAAACACAACCTATGAATTTAGGTATTGAACCCAGAGAAAACGAATTATACATGTTACCAGAACAAGACCCCTTCTACGGAAAACTTGCGTTATTTGATAAATTTGCGTTTCATTATTTAAACCATATGAGTTATGACATTAAAGATAACTTAAAACAAATTGCACCAATTAGAAAAAAATACTTAAATGTCATTACCAATAAAAACAAATACAGACGCGTTGATTTTATTGAAGGAAATCAAATGATTGGATTTGCTTATGAAGCAAGAAATGAGATTCTCTTCATTATCGGTAACCCTCAATATAACTACGCACAAACCATCAAACTAAACCTATTCAATATTAGAAATGAATTTGCGATTGAAGCGGTTGGACAACTTTTATATGGTATGCATGAAGAAGGCATGCGAACAATCACTGAATTTGATGAATTTTCTAACCCCTATTTTTTAATGGGGCCTGGAGAAGTTAAAATTTTCACTATTAAAAAGATTAAATAATATAACATATTAGGCGATTAAGCGATTAATCGCCTTTTATTTTTATACAAAATAAGCAATATTATGATTATTTATTATACTTTATATTCTATTATTTATTATTTTTTTATGTATTTTTATAAATATTGGCTATCTTTATATGTAATATTTTAGATAAAAAGGATATGTACATCAAAGCATATCCTCATATTTTATGCAATTTTCAAGCAGTATGATATCTAAGACATCACTCAATTTATACCACTTACCGGCAAGTTTTAATCTATTTTCATGGCGGATTATTTTTTCTATACGACCACTTACTGTATAGATAAAACCATCTCTATAGTAATATAGTGTGATAGATTGTTCATACGTAATGGCAATACTGGCATGATAGTTTAACAAGTCAAATTGATCATCCGATAAAAGGGGCTTATCTTTTTTAAGTCTTTTTTGTTTTAGTGCGGTGATGGCACCTTTAAAGCCTGTTAAAGCATCACATGGAATCCATTTAAGTCATCCTCTATCAAAATTATCCATTATGACCACCTACCGCAGTATTTCTATGGCGTTTTGTCGAATGTTCATAAAGCGTTGTTGCCTTATCTATCGCGTTTTTTCCATATTTTTGTTTAATCAAGTCCACACTTAAATCCAATTCATATTGTAACTGTTCAGCTTGATAGTCTTCAAATAAACTCAGTTGATAGTTATCTATGGTAGATAAGTTGGTAACACTCAAGTGAATTTGTCTTATCGGAAAATCTTCAATATAGGTTTCATATAACATCATGAATGCTTTTAGCAACCGAGATTCATTATTGGTTTTATTGTCTAATCTCATTTGACGAGAAAATCCACCTCCAATAGCTTTAGAATAACCAATGCTTAAGCTTACAGTCCAACACATTTTTTTATTTAGTCTTAAACGTCTTGTGATATCTTCACACATTTCTCTAATAATTAGCTTGGCTGTTTCATAAGTATAGTCTTTAAATAAAACTTGCCCAATGGAATAACTTTGATTAACAATCTTCAAACTCTCCTGTTTTTGAATTAAACTATCATCTCTGCCATGGGCATGATGATAAAGTTCTAAACCCATAATGCCAAAGAGTTTTTTTAGTTTATTGGGATCATAATGCGCCAAATCATGGATGGTATAAATACCTAATCTATTTAAATTGTGTTCCATTCGTGGACCAATCCCCCACATTTTTGATAAGGGTTTAATTGGCCATAGCTTTGTTTTAATATCCTCAAGTTGCCACTCTGCAATATAATCTTTCTTTGTTTTTGATTCTAAATCAAGTGCAAGTTTTGCAATGAGCATGTTAGGTCCAATGCCACAGGTTGCATATAAACCAAGTCTATCAAATAACGCCTTTAAAATCGTTTGTGCCAGTTCATAAGCACTCATTTGATAGTAACTTAAATACTCCGTCACATCTAAAAACGCTTCATCAATAGAATAGATAAATAAATCTTCATCACTAATGAAATCTAGGTAGGTATCTATCACCTTAATTGAGTAGTCTATATACGTATTCATTCTTGGTTTTGCAAAAATAATTTTATACTTAGGGTCAATCTCAAATATCCTTAATCTTGAGGGCATACCAAGAGCCCTTAGGTAGGGGCTAACCGCTAAAACAATTGACCCGCCACCTCGTCCCTCATCAGCCACCACAAGTGGCGTTGTTAAGGGATCTAATCCGCGTATAGTGCACTCTACACTTGCATAAAAACTCTTTAAATCTATACAAAGTATTACCCGTTCTCGCAAATCAATCCCTCCTTTATAGTGCTTGTATTATATCAATAATTTTTAATGAAAACAGTATGAAAAAACACTATATAGAATGAATGTAAAATGCCTTTTTTCAATGAAAATTTATTTCCTTTTAGCCACCACGTCTTCTTATAAAAATCCGGTATTTTGCTTCAAAATGAAAATGATTACAAAAAAAAGACCTTAGATTTCTCTAAAGTCTTTTCATCTTATTTTTTTACTGGTGGGATTAAGTTTACACCAAATACACCCAATACGGCAATAATGGCTCCAATGACAAAGATAACTTTCCATACGGTACTCAGCCCCTTAACATACTGCCATGCAAACCAGACAACGACCGCAACAACTAAAATATCAGAAATCAGTCTTAGCCAGCCTAAATTAACCGCACCATCTACAATACCTATGTTTTGAAGTATTGCAAAGGTGAATAATACAGCCCAAACAACCGCTGTGATAATTAAAACAATAAACGCAAGCATACTCATTAATTTTCCAGTGTCTTTCATAATATCTCTCCTTTATTAATTTTATTTATAAATAGTATATCATAGAAATGGGTATTTTTACTAAATTTGATTTAAAAATGTCTTTTGTCATTCCCAAAAAATATAATAATGGTTTAACGCCCTACAAGCACTAATTGGTTTTGATATTTTTTGATAGAATCCCTAGAAACATGAACAAATTTGACAATATATCATAAATAGAGTATGGTAAGGGTAAAGAACCGATTATCGTTTAAAATTGATTAATTAAGCAAACTTAGTAAGTTAGAGTTTATCAAATCTGTAGGACCTTTGATGCAGGGGGTGTGAGTAAATGGAGGCACACATGAATAGAAAAACACTCATTTCATTTTTAATATTACTACTAACTTTGAGTTTAGTAGGATGTGTTCGCTCTAATAAACGTTCTTTAGAGAAGCATCTCGAACTTATCACTAAAAGAGTTGAAGACAGATATATGAAGGATCAAGAAAAATACACAAGCTTTTCGCTATATCCTCTTTATGATCAGTATGATAAAGTGAACTATTTTTTAGTAGAATTTGAGCCCTTTGACTACATTTATATAACGATAAATACCATCTTCATTCCAAATTTAAGTAATTTGAGTGACTACGGCATCTCTTCAGCAACATCATGGGAAGATAGTGAAGGACAAAGGCATGAACAAAGTCATTTTAAAGTGAGAAATATAGAGAATGAAAAAAGATATTTATTACTTATAACTATAGATGGAAGTCCTCGCCGTACGCCTGCGGTAAAAAGAGGCGATTTATATGTGAGTTTAACCTCCATGGAAACATTTGATGTAAATGATGCAAACACAACGAATAATCTCTTTAGGCCCTATGTTCCTTTTCATCCAAAACCAGACTTTAATCTATAAAAAATAACGACTTGACAGGAAACGATTGTTTCATTGACTGAGTGATAAAATAAAACCGAACCTATGACTTATTTAAGGCATTGGCTCGGTTTTTTATATTGTTACTTTAGAGTTCATATTTATAGTGTTTTTATAGGCTTGTTTTATGCATCAATTTCAGCATCGATGGCTTCGTCTTTATTGATGCTTTCTTTAGCGTCTTTTTTCTTATGTGGGTTATCTGGAAACAAAATATAAAAGATAGGTATGCTTAAGAAAATAATCCAACCAGGGTGCCACCAGTCTATAAATAAGCCCAATAGCACATACACCAGCGCTATAAACATCGGAAACGCCGCTTTAAAGCCTTTAGGTTTTAATATAATTGGTACAACAGGAACGGCTAAAAAGATAACCCATCCTGGGTGCCATAGTTGCAGTTCAAACCCAATAAATAAGTATATAAGCATACAGATTAGTGGTGTTGCTGAAATAATACGATTAGAAATAATCTCATACGTTGTTTTTTCTTTTTCTCTAAATACTTTCATCTTTTTTCACCTTAAATGTTTGTTTTAAGTCTATGCCTATTGTTTTATCCACTTCTAATGTAAATAAAACGCCTCTTGCATCCGTTGTAACGCCATAGTTTTGGTGAATAGCTTCAATGATTGAATCTTTCTCTAAATCGTCAGTAATAATCAATAATACGTCTTTTTCAGGATGTATTGTAATGCCCAAAAAAGTTTGATGAGAGGCCTCTAAAGAACTTCTACCATGTAAGATTGTTCCCCCTCTAGCACCCGCTTTTCTCGCCTTATCCATGGCTTTTGTTGCATAGCCATTATTACAAATATAAACCACCAAATGTTTAGCCATCATGAAGCACCCCTTTTTCCATTAGTTTTTGATAGGCCAGGCGGTTCATAGATGTTAAATCGATTGTAAAAGCCATCCCTAAGTGTGTTTTCGTAAAATTAAAGTCTGCATCCAGTTGTTTTAAAATGGTTTCTTCATCCGATTCATCGACTAACGAAAACACAACATCTTTATCGGTGTTGGCTAAAGAAAAATAATCTAACATCGATGAGGTAGCGGTTCCTTGACCTAAAAAGACAACATTATAATCGACTTTATACTTTGAAATAAGATTACTAACCTCTTCACCTTTACCTCTTTGAATGATTGTTATGAGTAATTTCATAAGGTCCTCCTATATATCTATAATATCATCGACACCGACATCGGTTGCCGAGTAACTTCTTTTTTTCATAATCAGGGCAAGTAATTGAATGATAATTAGTGGCATGAGTTGAATAATGATAATATTACCTATCGCATTTTCCATAGGCGTTATACCCATTAAAAAGGGTAGGATAAAACCAACACTAAGTAAACCACTAATCGCACCTGCGGTATCAAACGCTATTGATAAAAACAAATCTTTAGAAAACAAGGATAAAACAATCGCCATGACATACCCTGGGATAATAATCCACCAAATAGAAATGTTAAAGATAATGCGCATTGAAATGAATAATAAGGCCAATAAAAGTGAGATGATAATGGAAATATAGAGAAATCTTTTATTAATAGCCCCTGCGGTAATATCTATGATATGATGTCTTAATATTCTAATGGAAGGCTCTATCAATACAATCGATAAACCTAGACCAACCATGAGTAGTGGCATCCAGGTAAGAGATATCTTTTCGCCCAATAACTCGGCAAAATCAATGATGCCTCCATTAATCCCTGTGAGTACCAACACAACACCAACATACGTATAAATACCTGCGATAAGTCTTTTAATGAAATGTTGTTTATTTTGTTTTAGGCTTTTGTAGTTAATAAGGAGGTATGCAAGCATCATTGGTATAAATACAATAGCCATCAATATCAGATAATAAACCAAGTATTCAACAACAGATAAAGGCGTCCTTTCAATGTTTTCCACTTGGTAAAATAAACCTAGAACCAAAAGAGACAACATTGGACCAATGGCCACAATTCCAACCATACCAAACGCATCACTTATGGCTGTTTTATCACTTCTTACTTTAGTAATACCAACACTAAATCCAATCACAAAAGGGATTAAAATCAATCCCGGAATCACACCGCCCGCATCAAAGGCGAGTAATACCATCGTTGGGTTTCTTATTGATGTAATTAGTGCGATTATTAAAAGGGATATATAAAAGACAATAAATACTGATTTTATAGACACCCTAAAGACAACTCTTAATAGCGCAATCGTTAAGGCAATACCAATCCCTATAGAAACCGATAAAACAAAGACCCACTCTTGAATAAAGTTATTCAAAAAGTGACTCATTACCCACATGTTTGGTTCAAAAACCGCAATCACTAACCCCAGTAAAAAGGCAACCATAATCAATAACACTAAATTCTTTTTAATAACGATTGTCTTTGATAGTTCAGAAGCGACTTTCGAGCTAAACTCTTTAGCGCCCAAATCGAACATAAACACACCTAAAAAGACGAAGGATAACGCTACTAAAAATGAAGGTAGGTTATTTCTTAAACCACTTAGTAAGCTGATTGTGATCACAAGCATTGTAAAAGGTATAAATCTTAAAAGATTCATACTAAACTTTTTAAAAAGTTCTTTCACTAAACGACAACCTCTAAGACATCTTTGATATCTTGATCAAAATTCATCCCAAGCGCATCGCCAACCTTCATTGACATAATTAAGCCCTTAGCTTCACTTCGAACCCCAAACTTAGCATTAATTGCGTTCATAATCGTATGCTTATCCGCTTTGGATGAAACAATCAATAAACAGTCTTTTTCTGTATATAAGTTCATACCTAAAATACGCTTTTTATCTTCTTTTATCGAACTTCTACCATGTAAAATAGTTCCACCTCTAGCGCCAACTTTTCTTGCTTCTTCCATGGCGTCATACGCAAAACCAGCGTTACAAATATAAACAATCAATTCCTTTTCCATAAGTCACCTCAAAAGTCCATAATGTCATCATCACCAATGTAGGCTTCTTGTCTTCTAAGCTTCACTTGATGAATGAGTCCAAGTATTTGAATACTTAACACAGGTGCCATAGACACCAGCACAACCAGTCCATAGGAATGCATTAACGCATCATAGTAACTGCCACTATATATCACTTCAGCCGCTCCAATCGCAAACGGCATTAAAAACGCTGTTGTCATTGCCCCACTTGTTGCGCTGCCCGCATCAAAGGCTATGGAACTAAATAATTTTGGAGTAACAAACATTAACCCAAGCGCAATAATATATCCAGGAATAATAAAATAAAGTAAACTAATGCCTGTTAATATTTTTACCATAGATAAAATAAGCGCAACACCAACACCAATACTAATAGCCACCAGCATGAGCTTATTAGAAATCGCACCCGCGGTTACTTCTTCAACTTGTTTATTAACCGCAATCACACTTGGTTCAGGTGCCGCTACTAATAAACCCAGTAACGCGCCAATAACGACTAATAAAATACCTATATCTAACGAAGCGATTTTCTCACCAATCAATGTGCCAACCATTGAAAATGACGCGTTAGCTCCAGATAAAAATAAAACCAAACCGATATAGGTATATAAAAAGGCAATCAATATTTTAATAACCTTTTTTCGGTTATATTTAAAATCAATCCACTGAAACAAACCAAAAAACACAATAAATGGCAATATCGCAATCGCCATATCTTTTGTATATTGTAATAAGTAGTCAACCAAGGTAAGTGTGTGTGAATCTTTTACAATATTAGATGGGTCAACTGGATAAAATAAACCAAGGATTAATACCGCAATAATCGGGCCTGTTACCGTTATCCCAACTAAACCAAATGAATCTTGTTCACTTGATTTATCCCCTATAGAACGACTAATCCCATACGCTAAACTCATAATAAACGGCACACTTAATGGGCCACTTGCAAAACCACCCGCATCAAAAGCAACCGGAATAAAAAATGGATTTGTTTGACTAAGAATAATTGAAAGTGAAAAGGCAATACCATAAAGAATTAACATAATCGTTCTTAAAGATATCTTAAATAGCAACCTTAATAACCCCACCGTCATAATAATACCCACACCAAGCGCAATGGTAATAATCATTAAAAACTGTGATTCAATCGCACTTTTTAGTTGGTTTGTTAAAACGCGAACACTCGGTTCTGCAACAATAATAAAAAAGCCCAACATAAAAGAGACAGCGATAAAAATGGTTAATTTTCTACGCTTAACAATATATTTACCGATATCTTCCGCAATAACACTTGTCGATTCAAAGGCACCAAGTTGAAACAATGCAAGCCCGACAACCAATACCATGGCACCCAGTAAAAACATCCCATACGTTTCTAAACTAAAATCTAGAAAAGCGCCAATAATAAAAATTAATATCATTACAGGTAAGACCGATTTAAAACTTTCTAATAATTTTTGTAAAAATGACTTAATCATGTATACCTAAACACCTTATATATCCTCTAAAACCTCTAGAGCTATAATAACTATCCGCACCATTATGATAGATAAACGCCTGATTATAACGTTTATCTCCAAATAAAGCCCCACCTAAAGTGCGGATTTCTTTAGGTGTTGATAACCATGAAGATGTCTTTAAGTCAAGATCTTCTATAGATTGAATGTATAAATACATCGCCTTATCAAGTAGGCTAATGCCCATAGCTTCAGCCATTTCAACAGCGGATGTGATGGGCGCATTTTGTTTTCTTTTTAAGCGCGCTTCCTTGTCATAACAAACACTTCTTCTATTGGGGGTTTCTTTGGAAAAATCAACAAAATACGTATCCCCATTATACAATAACACATCCACCTCGCCACCGCTTTGTTCCATCTTTTTTAAGGAATCTAGGATAGGTTCTATTAATAAATCTTCAAATATAATCCCTTCGTGTCTATGCATATGCGTATCAAAGCGTTGTTTAAGTGTCTCTATGAAAGTATTCATTATGCTCTCCTATGTTGTTTTATTCACCTTACTATTATATAGTAAAACGCTCCAAATATCAAGTAAACGCACTAAAAAAGAAGACGACAACGTCCTCTTTTAAAGTATAGGTTTTTAAATTGTTAATATTTTGCATGGGCAATAAAATTCATATGATCCGCTGCACGTTCTAAGTTTGATACTAGGTTTATTAAGACCGGACTTGAATCTGGTGAACACACACCCGTTTCTAATCTCACTATGTGTGAATCAATAATGGATTTTCTTAAATCATCCACCTTTTCTTCTAAACATTCCACTTCTTTAATCTTTTCAGGCGTTGGTGTCCAAAAGATTTCAAGTGTCACTTCAAATAGCTCTTCAATTACTTTAAACATCTGTTTAATATCTTCTATCGCAATTTCGGTAAAGTGGAGTTTTTCATAGAAATAGGTATCGGTATATTTCGTTAAATTATCCGCCAAATCAGCAATTCTTTCTAAATCATTGACAATATGATAAAGGGCGGATACTTCAATTTTTTCTTCAAAGTTTAGTGTTTCTCCAGATAACTTAACTAAATATGCAGTAATTTTTTTATTGATTCGATTGGTATCTTTTATCGTAATTTGAACCGATTCTTTTACCGTGACATCTTTATCAACAAACGCTTGAAAAGCACTCCTTAACCCATGCATCGCATTTTGAGCCATCACGATGGTTTCTTTTTTAAGTTGATGGATGGCAATCGATGGGGTACTTAATAAACGCTCATCTAAAACAACCGTTTGTCTAAATTTCTTTTCTTTATCAGGAATGATTCGTTTACTAATTCTTACAAAGATTGATGCAAACGGTAAGAATAACAAGGCACAGGAAACATTAAAGAAAGTGTGGAACATCGCTATTTGATTGGCTTCTTTTTGAAACATGGTTGCTAAAATATCTTGTTTAAATCCTGGCCATAAAAGGAGGAATATAATAAAGATTAAACTCCCAACCACATTAAATAAGACGTGAATAACTGAGGCTCTTTTGGCGTTGGTGTTTGCGCCAATAGAGGATATCAGTGCTGTAATGGTTGTTCCGATGTTTGTCCCTAAAATAACAAATAACGGATCATTTCCACCATTACCAATCGCAATACCTGCAACAGACATCGAAATAATAATCGCAGTGATTGCACTACTACTTTGAAATATCGCAGTAATAATTAATCCGATTAATAAAAGTAAAAATGGATTGGATAAACTCGACAATAAATTAACAATCTCTTGTGAGTCTTTAAAGGTATCCATAGAACTACCCAATAGATGGAGTGCGATAAAGATAATACCTAAACCTGAAAACACTTTACCAACGGTCTTTATTCTATCTTTTTTGCACATCAGTGTCATAAAAGCGCCTACAAAAGCAAACATCATCGCAAATATAATAAAGTCAAAGGCTTGTAGGGATGCTATTTGAGCGGTGATGGTTGTTCCCACGTTGGCACCCATAATGATGGTTGTTGCTTGTAGTAGGGTTAAGACCCCTGCGTTTACTAAACCAATAACCATAACGGTTGTGATACTTGATGATTGAACAACGGCCGTTGTTCCAACCCCAATCCCAAAACCCATCATTTTGTTATTGTTTGTTTTATTAAAAAGACCTTCTAGTCTGGTGTTGGCAATTTTTCTCATGTTATCGGATAGCATTGCCATTCCGATTAATAAAGCTCCAACTCCACCTAACATCATTAAAATCGCTTCTAAGTATTGCATAAATACCCCCAGTCAATTTATTTTAACTTACTCTCATGTGTTTTAAAAGGGCAGTTTTTACATCTTCTTTTGTTTTTTTTCTAAATATTTACTATATAATCGCCTATTATTGCCATTTACCAAAAGTTATATTTTCCTACATTCCATTTTTGTAAACCGCTTACAAAAAATGCAAAAACTTCACTCGTGCAATGAGAGCATAAATTAGGTATAATAAGGACGGTGATAAAATGAGACGTAATGTGTTTTTACTACTTAAAATGACATTAGGCTTTATCATTGGGATGCTTTTAGCAAGCCTTTTGAAGTTGCCCTATTTTTATACAGCTGGAGTCATTGCGGTATTATCTTTTGAACAAACAAGAAAGGCATCTATTGAAGCAAGCATTAAGCGTATCCTTGGTAGTGTGATTGCACTTGCTTTATCGAGTTTGTTGTTTTATGTCTTTTCATTTGATGCATGGGTGTTGTTTTTATTTGTGATTTTATTTATACCTTTAAGTTTTGCTTTTAAGATTGATAAGGGTATTATTGTATCTTTGGTATTGGTCTCACAAATCTATTTAGAAAAAGATATTCAGTATGCACTGAATGCGTTTTATATTTTAATGATTGGAATAGGTGTTGCGTATGTGCTAAATTTATATATGCCTAAAAACCATCGTTTACAAAGTGAGATTAAAGATATTGACAATAATATAAATGGACTTATTCAAGATATTGCTCATCAAAATGAGGTGTCTTTTCTAATCATAGATGCCATGCTAGAACAAACCTATAACCATATTAAGTTAGAGGTTGAAAACGTAAACCTGCCTTTAGTAACCAAGTGGTTAAAATATATGGACATGCGTAAAGAACAGGTAAGTATTTTAAAAAGAATTCACGCGATTTTAATAGCGATTGATTTCATTGAAGAAAAACAAATCATCTTAGATTTTTTAACACAGTTTGACCAAAAAATCGGTGAAGATAACTACGCGATAGAGCTTACAAAAAGGTTGGATGCCTTATTTGAGTACTTTAAACAAACAAGCCTACCAGAAAACAGGGAACTCTTTGAAAAAAGAGCACAGTTATACTATGTGCTCTTAGAAATTGATCAATTTCTTAATTTAAAGTTAATGTATCATCAGTCCATCTAATTAGATGGCTTTTTTTACGCTTTTTTAACGAATTCTGTTTTTAAACTCATTTGTCCAATACCTGGTATCCGGCAATCAATATCATGATCACTATCTACAAGTTTAATGTTGGTTACTTTCGTACCTTGTTTAACCACACTACTTGAGCCTTTTACCTTTAAGTCTTTAATGACTATGACGGTATCACCATCTTGAAGTGGGGTACCATAAGCGTCGTGGTATGTTTTTTCGTTTGTTTGTGAAACTTTATTGGGATCCCAGCTATATTGACATGCCGCACAAACCACTAAATTGTTTTCTTCATACGTGTATTCAAAACCACAACTTATACATTTCATATTATCAACTCCTTAAGTAGTATATCATAAAGTCACTTAATAATTAAGCAAACCAGAGGTTTGGCTAGAATACCTTATTTTCCTGGCTTCTAAGACATATTGATTCATTTGCATTAAGTGGTGCTTTTGCTTAGATTTATAATACATATTTAAACCTATTACAACAAACACATAAAGTAATGCACCAATAAGTAGGGTAAAGATGGCTAACAATAATAAACTCATCTTATGAATTTTAAAGCGTTTATCGTATTTAGTGTATAAAGATAAGGCTTTATCAAAGTTTGTTTCAAGTGAAACTAAAAACCGGTAATCTGGCATCGTTGTTTCTCGTTTAAAAAACAGCTTTTTATCGGTGGCACTTACAATTGTCCAACCAAAAGACTCACGGTGATATAAGACATCATTTTCATCAAATGAGGGGGTGATTGAATACACTCTGTTTTCTATAGCCATAACGCTCCTTAATCAAACAAATCTTTTTGCTTGTCTACTTCTTTTATTAAATCGCTATCGTTGTTATAAATACTGTTTACTCTATGACTAACTGGATAAAAGGTAATCTGTCCAGAAAAAGGCTTTAATACGCTTTTTAATTCATGAATTGTTGCGTGTTTATTTAACCAAATCTTTTCAGATTCACGATTTAAAATCACAGGCATTCGCTCATGTATATGGGCAATACTTGGTGCCGCTTTTGTGGTTATGATTAATACCGTTGAAACGGATTTACCTACTTCATCTATATAAGTATTATAGATCCCTGCCATTTTAAAAAGTTCATCGTTCGTTTTAATACGATAAGGCTGAATAGCCCATTCAAAAAATGAATCTGCTAAAATAACACAGCGTCTTTTTTGAGCACTCTCTTTATAGGATGGCAGTTCAAATAATGTTTCTGCCCGAGCGTTTATAAGATGTAGTGTTTTTATCTTAATCGGTGGTACAAATCCCCACTTTAAATAGCCTACTCGATGATGAACACCATCGTGGATAATGGATATGATATCTTGACCTGGACCAACATTATAATTAGGTACATTAAAGGTTTTACTATGGGTAATATTGTATTCTTTTTTTAGGAATTTGTCCAAATTATCTTTGGTAATGGTGATTGTAAAACGTCCACACATAAAATACCTCTTCATTTAAAAAAGCACACTAAAGTGCTTGTTGATGCCATTTTGTTTATGGCGGAGAAAGAGGGATTTGAACCCTCGCGGCTTTTACACCCTACACGCTTTCCAAGCGTGCCTCTTCAGCCTCTTGAGTATTTCTCCATTTCTAGGCACCAATCTATTATATCATATCGCTAAGTCGCCTGGTTGAATTAAACCTTTCTTTCTAAATAAGAGATCTAATCCATAGACTAAAACGATAGGAAGGAAAATATGTAATATTAAAACATATAAAGCAACAGTCCATGTATAGCCCATATCACTAAAGGTTGCGATTTGTCCAACAAGACCACTTGTGCCCATACCTGCACCAATAGGTGTTGTTGTGATTTTGAATAAAAGCGTGGATAGTGGACCTAAGATGGCTGAAACAATAATGGTGGGTAACCAAATGATTGGTTTTTTTATGATGTTTTTAAATTGTAACATAGATGTGCCAATACCGACTCCAATAATGGTCCCAACCGAGTTGTCTTTTCTACTCATCACGGCAAAACCTAACATTTGCACACAACAACCTACAACGGCTGCACCACCGGCAAGGCCGCCTAAAGAAATGGATATTGCGATAGCTGCACTGCTTATTGGTGCGGTTAAAGCCATGCCCATTAATACCGCTACAATAACACCCACAAAGAACAACCCTATGTTTGAGGTGGATACATAACTAATAAATAGCCCAAGTTGAATGGTAATTGACTTTATTGGAAATCCTACTAAAAAGGTCAATATAAGTGCCACTAATGCACCAAGTAGGGGAATTAAAATAATGTCTATTGGTGTTTTTGTTTTAAAGATATATTTAAAAAATAAATAAACCCCAACGACCACCACATAAACGGTGAGTGGATCATTTAATGCCCTTCCGTTAAATAGGTCGGTACCTAAGTAAATAAAACTACTTGCAATCCCACCAGCTATCGCAACAATCACGAGTTTTAA
The DNA here is from genome assembly GCA_964387195.1 of uncultured Acholeplasmataceae bacterium. GTDB lineage: Bacteria > Bacillota_I > Bacilli_A > Acholeplasmatales > UBA5453 > DUQU01. Next base: position 10,852 of record CAYLVT010000002.1, on the reverse strand, counting down.
GCCCTCTTGTTTTAACGCAAAGGCCATACCAATGCCTATCCCTATACCCATCATACTTTTTAAGAAGGTTGCAATAAGAATAATGTATTCACTTAAATAGGTTAGATTTGGTATATAACTTACACCTAAGCCAATTTGTTCAATAATAACACCAATAATAAGTGTTGAAAACAAACCAATAGCCATCCCATTAAACGAAGTGACTAAAAACTCTAAGAACTGTTTTGATTTAGACTTTTTTGTTAGGTTGTTAGTGTCGTTTTCCATAGTTATCCTCTATTTCTTGAATGCTTTTTAAAAAGGTTGATAAATGCTCATTAAACTGTCTAGGGTTATCTAAAAAGACAACTTGTTTTGCATTCGGATAGCCTTCTAGCGTTGTCATCGGTACTTTTTGTTCAAATTGCATGCTCGCATCTTTAATGACTTCTAAGTCATAATTACCACATACAACATACGAAGGATAAAACGACTTTTGTTTTCCAAGTTTGTAGTATCTAGAAAATCTTAAGTGGGACAAACTAGAACTTCGGCTAAACCCTTTCATGCTTTTTGCAAACTTTTCTTTACCTTGTGGCGTATGAGCGCTTTTTTCAATGTAATACTTTTTGTAAGCTTTAAAAGAAAATAACCACTTAAATAAGTTTTTAAACTTATCCCATCTAAGTTCATTTCTTACTACTGTTCCAGAACCATGAAACAACGATAAGGCGCTTATCGCTGTTAAGCTTTTCATACGATTTGGAAAAATATGGGCAAAACCTTGGGCAATAATCGCCCCTTCACTAACAGCAACAATATGGCAAGTTTCAATATTGAGTGTATCAAGGATTGTTTTTATGATTTCTGGTCCACTTTCAAACGTGACATTTTTAGAAATGGATGATTTACCATGACCAGGGAGGTCAATAATTAACAATTGATACTCTCGTTTAAAAAACGTTACTTGATTATCAAATAAAACACCACTAGATGCGTAGGGGTGTAGGAATAAAATGGTTTCTTTGGTTGGGTTTTCAAATAATTTATAATAAATACCCGCATCTTTAAATCTAATGGTTTGATCTTGCAAGTCGTTCACCTCAAATACTATTATATCATTTATAATAGTGTTTATTAATCTTTTTTAAAGACCTTTTTCTCTTTTTGATTATGTGTTTTATTATAGATTTCTTTACATTGTATTGTTATTTGTTGTAAAATACAATCAAAGAGGCTACTCATATGAACAAAGACATAAAGAAAAGGGCAGAAAAAGAACTTTTACAGCGTTTTATCCAATGGCTTCCTAAAATCTTTTTTATCACGGTTGCAACCGTTGCGGTAGTCGCTACGACTCAGTTTTATAAAAAGCCCAAAGTCGATTTTATTAATGTTTATTATGAAGCAGGAAAACTAAACTATGAAATTAATATTGATCCTCTCGATTCTAAAGTGGATGAGGATTCTTTAAGCATCGTCTTATCTTCTCATAACATACGTCATGTTCAAAAAGCAACGCTTGGCTATCAAAGTGACGCCTTTGATGTTGATTTAAACCGAACCTATAGACTTCGTGTTGAAGGTGATGTTGGTTTAGGTAGGCAAATCTTTCGTGAAAGAAGGATCACCATCACAGATACCCCTTATGTGAATTTAAGGTCTTTTGCGCAAGTAAATGATACGTTAGAGATTTATTTTACTATGCAAAACACAATCTCTATTAAAGATGGAAAAGTAAAGGTTCAAGTATTAACGCAGCTAGAAACCATTTATTTTGAAGAACTAGATTATACAAACGGTATCAATCTAGTCATCCCTAATATAAAAGCTGGAAAACCTTATACCTTAAGGGTTTTAGCAAACGCCCCTTCTCAAAAAAAGCTCTTTGAACAAACCATTTTAACCTCGGATATGCCTGTCGTGGATGCGCATGTAGAGGTGATGCAGGGGATGGCGATGTATATGATAAACATCAATGACTTTTATAACCGTTTAAGTGGTGATGTTGTTGTTGAGTTACACCAACAACGCATGATTGAAAAACACACCTTCCCAGCTGATCAACAAAGGGATATATTTGGTGAGTTCTTCCTTGATGAACATCCTCAAGGGGTTTATAAAGTTAAGGTGTATGGTTTAGTTGGTTATAAGCGTACGCTTTTATATGAACAAGCCATTTACAATGCACCTGAGGCATTGATTAATTACACACTTGAGGATACGAACATATTAGGACGTATTGAATTAAAAGAATATAAAATGGAGGACTACACCTTATCATTAGAAGTCCGTAATCAATCAACCAATGAAGTTACTACTTATCCAATTAGTAAAGATTTAACCTTTGAATTTGAGGTGGATTTAGCCATTAATTATTCCTTAACATTAGTTTTGGAATGGAATCATCAAACTTATAATATTTCCTATGGCTTTATTAATGCCTCCGTCATGAACGCAACGTTTAACCTCAATCAATATGAGAACTTAATTGATTATCAAATAAACATTCATAACCCGACCAATGAAATCATTAACGACATTTTAGTAAGGATTACAAATGATGCAAACTATAACATGGAAAGAAATTATCAATCGGTCATTATTTCTGATGTTACTGAACTTGGACAATTTGGTGTATACAACCTAGCTTTACTCGTGAATGGTGAGGTCGTTAAGGAAGAATCCTTCTACTTCCCTCCACCACATGAATTAATCCTTTATGAAGCCGACGATGTGCTTAATGTAGAGATGGGTTTCGAAGGTTCCAATATTAACACTACGGCAATAGACTTATATTTAAATGGTGTATTAGTTGAAAGACAAAACGGCTTAAATGCAAGATTTACAAACCTTTTAAGAAACCAAGAGTATGAAGTTCGGTTTGTGATTATTGAAGGTAAAGAATACGTTGTTAAAACAAGAATGCATTTATTTAACCCTACTACGACCCTTACAGCCATCATTGAAACGGTTGTAGATGGTTTTAATATCAATTACAATTTCACGATATCCAATCCTGATAATATAACCATTGATCAATTAAGTGTTGTGCTTTCAAATGAAACTGGTTTTGTTGATGAGGCTACGATTACAAGCGACTATAATGGTACCTTTACAGTACAGAGTTCTGGTGAATACATAATTAGCATTTATCATAAATCTTCTTTAATAGGTAGTAAGAGTGTCGTTATTTTACCTGAAGTTTTCCTTCAAGTATCGCCAAGTAGTTATTCTATTAGTGCTAATGTGTTCCTTGATGACCCGGTAGGACATATGTTATTTATAGACCTTTATAGCAATGATGTGTTAATCGAAAGACAAAGTGGCATAGAAGCGGAGTTTCATAACTTACAAAATAATACGTTATATGACGTTAGGGTGGTCTATAAAACAGCCAATACAGAAAATATACTTATCCAAGAATCTACCCTTTTTAACCCGATGTTAGGTCAAGAGGAAGTCAGACTCTTAACTGCCGATTATTCGTATAGTGAGACCGAAAATCGCATGATTTTAACGGTTGATTATGAACATACCATGAGTTCTTCTGACCTTCATTATTTATTCTTAAGAGCGGGCACTCAAAATGTGTTCACTCATGAGTTTATCCTTGATGGTTCGACATTAGTGATTCCGGTAGATAACGTTTATCCGTATGCAACAGCCGTAATAGTCTCCGTTGCCACACTCGATGAATTAACCAGTTTGCCTATTACAAATAGATATGACTATGCAACGTTTAGCAATATTTCTTATGATGGAACCTACCTCCATGTCACATTGGATACCTATGGTCCCGCATCAAGAAATAATTACACAAGTAAAGTAGTAAGACACACCTTAAATGGCACAACAACTACGTATGAGGAAAGTTTTTTTCAAAGTATAACTAAAGTGTATCTAAGTGATCTTGGCGAAAACATTTTAGAAGTAGTGATTGGTAATGTGTTAGCGGGCCGACTATATGTAAACATTCCAACAACAGGCAGTTTAACGCTTCGGGATGATGGCTTAAACCTTTATGCGACCCCAATCCTAGATTCTCGACCCAATCAACCTATCTATGTTCAAGTTTATAAAGAGGGTACACTTCTTCAAGAAAAACTCTATACAACCGATGAACTCACTTTTTCGGATTTAGATATTGATACCATTCTTTCCATAAGATTAGTCGTCCGTTTAGATGTTGATCTTACCATTTATCAGCAAGATTATGTTGTTAGTACCTTATTTGTTGAGGTGGTGTATACCAATAATGCCATCACGCTTTATTGGGATTCAACTTACGATGATGCAGAGACACAAAACTTCTACTACGAAATTTTCTTTGAAGATGGAGAAAAACAAACGGGTGAAATCGATTTAGCAACACCAACATCGAATTATGAAATTAGTATTACAAATACATCTAATAGTGCGACACTCGTAATGTATGCACAAAAACAAACTGGATTACAATTGCTTGGACAACGTACAGTCTATAAATAACAGGAGGAAATAATTATGAATGAAAAGCAAACCCCAGAAACAGAAGTTGTTAAAGAAGTCAAAGTTCCTGCCAAAAAAAGTTATTGGCAAAGAAAAACATTAGGCGATAAAGTATGGTTTATAGTATTCGCTAGTAGTGCTGCGTTGTTTTTAATTGTCGGTATTATCGGACAATATATTTTCCCTGAAGGCAGTGCATTATATGAGTTATCCGTCAATACGATTGGTAAGTTTTTCAATGTGTTTTCCTTCATTGGTAATAACTATATGAAAATTATTGAATCAATAGTTATCGTCGTTTTCATATGGGCACTAAATAAGTTAATCTATATCGTTATGAAGTCAGTAACCATTGATGGTTCAAGAGCGGAAACACTGGGCTTACTCATTACCAGTATTATTAAATACACGTTAATGATTTTAAGCATTTTCTTAGTCCTTGCCGCATGGGGTGTTCAAACCAATGCGCTACTTGCCAGTGCGGGTATTTTAGGATTAGCAATCTCATTTGGTGCCCAAAGTTTAATTGCCGATATGTTAGCTGGATTGTTTATCATCTTTGAACATCAATTTGCGGTAGGTGATGTGATTGAGGTTGGGGAATACCGTGGTAAGGTTATTGAAATTGGGATACGAACCACACAGATCCAATCCCTTTATGGAGAGATTAAAATTATCAATAACTCCGATATAAGAAATACCATCAATGCGAGTAATAACCTGATTTTAACGGTTGTTGAGATTCCAATAAGCTATGATGCAGACTTAGAACAAATAGAGCATCTACTTCAAGAAAACTTAGAAAATATGGCAAAAGAAATCCCTCAAATTATTGAAGGACCGACTTATGGTGGTGTGGATAAGTTTACGGATAAGGGGGTTGTTATAAGACTGTATATTAAGACGTATGAGCTTGATAAATGGGGTGCAAGACGTGCGGTTAATAGGCAATTAAAATTACTGTTTGATCGTTATGATGTTAAGATTCCTTATACTCACATTATCATTGAGCAAAAAGTAATTGATAAAAAAGACGAAGCGTAAAAGTGTATAAATAAAACTCCCAAGATAACAAAAATTATCTTATGGGAGTTTTTATTTTGTTGTTTTTCTTATTATTGTAGAATTTCTATAAATCACATGAGTATTATAATAAATGGTTCTCGTTGGAATATTTTTGCGATGAATTCTATTGGTTAAATGATAAAGTGCTTCTTGTCCTAACAATTCTTTATTAACATTCACAGTTGTTACAGTGGGATCAGTGTAATTTGCGTCAATAATGTTATCAAAACCTACAACTTGAATATGACCTGGTACTTCTAGTCCAAGATGTTTAATCGCGTTAATGACATGAATTGCGATTGAATCGTTTGCGCAAATAATAGCTTGTGGCATGATAGGTAGGTCTTTTATTTTTCTAGATAACCATTTTTCATCTCCAAATGGTGAATCATCAGGTAATAATAACTGTTGACTCATATCCATTCGATGAGATATATCGGCTAGCGCATCCCTTAAGCCTAAAAACCTTTCATAAAAGCCTTGGCAATGTAAATGATCGCCACAAAAAACGATTCTTCTTAATCCGTTGTTTATAAGGCTTTTAGTAATTTGATAAATTGGTTCCCTATTTTCCATAAGAATAATGTCAAAATTGCCTTCATAGGATTTTAAATCAATTGCTGAATCAATAAAAACAACGGGTATATTTAATTTTAAGAACTTTTTTAAAAAGGGTTTATCATATAATTCAATACCAATTATACCATCGATTTTCAAGTTAGACATGTAGTTTTCGAGTTGTTCAAATGATGTGTTTGTATTCATGGTGTATTGGAAAAAATCAATGTTCATACCTGTTACAAGATTTTCAACACCTCTTATTAGTGAAATAAAAAAATCCAAGTTTGATAACGGTTTTCCTGCAAGCAATAAGAGTTTAAGTTTTTTAACTTCTAAGTTTTTCATTTGTTTAAACCCTTTGTAGCCAAGTTCTATTGCTTTATTGATAACACGATCACGCGTACTATCAGGCACTTCTTTGTTGTTTATAACTTTAGATACTGTATTCCTTGATAACCCTAATTCATCCGCAATTTGTTGTATCGTTACTCTATTACTCATTTTTATCACCAAACTCATTATAATATCCAAATGCACATTTGTAAAGCGGTTTCATTTACATTTGCACAAATATTGATAGAACATTGACACCTCTTTGGGTTGTTTATATAATGAAGTTAAATAGGGAGTAATTATGACAAAAACTTTACCAAAGAAAAAAAAGAGCAATAAAAACTATACACAGTTTGGCGTAAAAAGAAATTGGCAACTTCTTGTGATGATATTGGGTGCCGTTTTATTTACGTTTGTTTTTGCTTATATTCCGATGTATGGTGTAATGATGGCTTTTCAAGACTACAATCCAGCATTAGGGATTTTTCGTTCCCCCTTCATTGGCTTTGATAATTTTATCAGGTTCTTTGAGAGTTATCAGTTTAAAAATCTAATGGTTAATACTTTTTTAGTGAGCTTTTTAGGTTTTATCATTGGCTTTCCACTACCTATTATTATCGCGCTATTATTAAATACACTTAGAAGTACACGCTTAAAAGGTATATTTCAAACAATCTTTAATGCGCCACATTTTATTTCTGTCGTGGTCTTGGTTGGTATGTTATTTTTATTCTTTGGAGAGTATGGTTTAGTTAACAGTATTATTACTCAGTTTGGTGGGTCTCGTATCTCATTCTTCCTAGAAGCCAGTTGGTTTAGACCGCTTTTTATTGGATCTGGTAATTGGCAGGAAACAGGATGGTCTTCGATTATATATCTTGCGGCTTTAGCGGGTGTTGATCCACAGTTATATGAAGCAGCTAAAATTGATGGGGCAAGCCGTTTCAAAAGAATCATTCACATCGATTTTCCGGCAATTTTCCCGACAATATCTATTATATTAATTCTATCTATTGGTAATTTGTTGAGCGTTGGTTATGAAAAAGTTTTATTAATGCAAACCGGTACGAATTTAGCAACATCTGAGATTATATCAACTTATGTGTATAAGATTGGATTAACGGGTTTTAGTGAACCAGGTTATGCCGCAGCTATTGGACTGTTTAATTCTTTAATAAACATTATCTTGCTAATTATTGCCAATTACAGCGCGAAGCGCTTCTCGGAGAATAGTTTATGGTAAAGCATGTAAAGGCCACCAATAGAGAATCTCGTGGCGATAAAATCTTCCATATCAGTGTTATCATTTTTATGTCGTTAATGGCACTTCTTATTTTATATCCTTTATGGTTTATGATTATTGCGTCGGTTTCAAATCCTGACGCTGTATTAAATGGTGAAGTGTGGCTATGGCCAGATACTATTGATTTCTCCGGTTATAAAAAAATATTTGAAGACCCTCAAATTTGGACAGGCTATCGAAATACAATTTTATACACTGTAATCGGAACAGCATTAAATATTATTTTAACAATACCTGCGGGATTTGCCTTATCTAGGCCAAATTTACCTTTTAGAAAGTTTTTTATTTGGTTTTTCATTGTTACTATGTTCTTTGGTGGTGGGTTAATTCCTTACTACTTCTTAATATCTGGTTTGGGTTTAATTGATACGTTTTGGGTATTGATTATTCCGCAAGGGTTAAGTGTGTGGAATATGTTTATGGTTAAAGCTTATTATGAGTCAAATGTGTCGCACGAATTAATTGAGGCAGCTCAGGTTGATGGCGCAAATCAGTTTAGAACTTTTTGGTCAGTAATCATACCTATTAGTAAACCCATTATAGCTGTTATGATACTATTCTACGCGGTAGGTAGGTGGAATTCTTACTTTGATGCAATGGTTTTTATTAGAAACGAAGCGTTATACCCACTGCAAATTGTCTTAAGAAATATCTTAATTGTTAGTGATAATACATCTGGTGGTATTACTGGTGAAGACATTTATCAAAGGCTAAGATTGGCTAATCAAATAAAGTACGGCGTAATTATCGTTTCATCGCTACCAATTATTTTGATTTATCCACTTGTTCAAAAGTTTTTCAAAGAAGGCTTCTTAGTAGGAAGTTTTAAATAGGAGGAATAAAATGCACAAAAAAATGAATTTTCTTTTAGTATTACTAATCGCATTTGGGTTAGCTGCTTGTGGTGGTAAAACCGTCACACCAGTAAAAACCTTAGATGAGTTGGGGTATGATCCAACCGGTCTACCAATCGTTAAAGAGACCGTGGAATATACCATTACAGCGCCTAAAAACGCGTTAGCTTTAGATTATAATGAAATGGATATTTTCAAAAAAATGTTTGAGGATACAAATGTTAAAGTCCGCTGGAACAATTTGTCTGAAGAAACATTTCAAACAACTAAGCAAATGATTATTCAAGACACTAGAAATTTACCTGATGCAATGTATCATGCAGGATTTACAGATAGAGATATCATCCAGTATTCTGCAGCTGGCACAATTATAGCGCTTGATGAATATTTAGATAATATGCCTAACTTTAAACGTATTTTAGAGGCTAGACCAGACATTAAGAAAGTGATTACGGCTACTGATGGACATATTTATGCGTTACCTAGGGTTGAAGAAATGGGATTACTGCAACATCCAAACATCCTATTTATCAATAAAGATTGGGTGAATTTGCTATCAAGTGATAACTTGATTATCTTAAATGGTGCTCCCATTAACATCTCAATTGAGGGGGGTAATTTAAAACCTACTTCTACTGAAGAAAACATAGAGTTAAATCCGTTAGTAATTAAAGTTAATGATGCCGTTGTTAATGGCTTAACTTTAAATCAATATGAAGCTATTTTAAGAGCGATGAAAAACAATGCCTCAAGACTAACAGCCGGAAACTTAATACCTTTAACCTTTAGATTTGGTGGTTGGCAAGGTAATCAATCTGATTTATACGGTGCATTTGGGGTGCCTGAGAACATCGATCATTTGTCTGTTGTAAATAATCAAGTTACTTTCACAGCGGTTTTAGATTCTTATAAAGAAGCAACAAACTATTTTGCTGGATGGATCAAAGATGGGTTAATAGAAAAAGACGTATTAACTCAAGGAGAATTTGACTTACTTGCTAAAGGGAAGGGAACAAACCCTCGTTTAGGATCCTTTTATTGGTGGGAAAAGGAAACTGTAATTAAGCCAGAATGGCAATCACAATACGTTGCACTACCTCCATTAATCGGACATGATGGTAAACAGACCATTGGTGTTTCTAATAATCAAGAGATATCTAAAGGCAACTTCGTTGTATTTTCAAAAACAAAAAATCCTGAAATCCTTCTAACATGGATAGATCGCTTCTATGACCCTGTAATCTCTGCTCAAATCAATTATGGTCCTATAGGGATTGCCTATGAAGAAACTCCAAATGAAGCTGGGTTGTTAATTCAAAAACCATTACCTGAAGGTATGACCGCTGATGAACTGAGATTAAGAAATGCTCCTATGGGTGTTATCTACTTATCCTATGAACAGTGGGAAAAAACATTAGTAATGGAATATAGAGCGCGTTTACGTCTTGCTCTACTAGATGAATATATCAAGCCTTATATAATGGATAATGTTGTTCAATACCCAAACGTAAGTTTTACATTGGCTGAAATGAACATTATTAATAGATATGGCACTGATATTTATTCATACGTATATCAATCCACTACTGAGTGGTTATTGAGCGGTGGAGTTTCTGATGCGGATTGGAATGCATACACATCAAAATTAAATCAAATGAAACTCACTCAAATGATGGAGGCTTATCAAGCCGCTTATGACCGATATGAATAAAAATGAAATTCTATATTAAAATAGGAAACTATTTATTTGATTATATTTGGTTAACACTTTTACTCATTGTTAGTGGCGGATTGATAGTACCATTATATGGTGTCATAGTTGGCAGTATGGGATTTTTTGAAACAGGTAGTTACAAATCAATATTTAAAACAATCAAGCAAAACATTGTACCAATCATCTTCCTAACACTAATCCAACTTTTGTTAGGTGGATTACTCCTATTAGCTTTACTGATAGGAAGAGCAAACGGGTATGATGCAATAACCATCTTAAGTTTGATATTACTGTTATCACTAATTGTTATGTTGATATTCTATCCACCTTTACTACTATTAAAAATGGATATTTCATTTAAACAACTATTAAGAAACACCGTTTATTTGGTCTTAGTTCAGTTTAAATATACGGCTGCGATGCTAGTGATAAGTGGTCTTATGATATATTTAAGTTTTTATACATTCTGGGTTTTATTATTGATCGTACCGTGGTTACAATCAATATATTATATGTCTAATAAAGCAATAGAAATTGAAAGGAAAAAGAAAG
>CAYLVT010000001.1:77414-80426 GCA_964387195.1 uncultured Acholeplasmataceae bacterium | reverse complement strand
AACAAATCCATCTTGCATAGACTCGCCTGCCATTGAAACAAATCCTCCAATGGGGATGGCTCTTATCGCAAAGTCAGTTTCAATGCCTTTTTTCTTATAAATGACTGGTCCCATACCAATGGCATATTCAAAACATAATATATTTGCTCGTTTGGCAAAGATTAAATGTCCCAGTTCATGGATAGCCACAATTAAGCCTAGTGAAAACACAAAGGCTAATAAATTAAATAAAAAATCAAACATAGTTGTATACCTTTCTCTTAATATCTTTATCGGTTTGAATGATTTGTTCTAGGGTAGGGTTTTTAATGTCTTGATCAAAACCTTCTACCATTTCAATAACGATTCTTTCAATATCTAAAAATGTAATTTTCTTACTGATAAATAACTCAACACACGCTTCATTAGCTGCGTTATAAACGGTCGGGTAAAGGCCTGCCTTTCTACCGACAATATACGCATACTTAAGTAAGGGAAACCGCTCTAAATCAAGCAATCTAAAGCTTAAATCCAAATTATTAAACTCAAGTGGTTTAATCGCTAAATCCAAGTGATTAGGATACGCTAATGCATATAAGATAGGCATTCTCATATCCGGGTTTGATAAGACGGCTTTCACAGAGCCATCTTTAAATGTAACCATCCCATGAACAATCGATTCTTTATGTAGGGTGGTGTGTATTTTATCATAGGGAAGATTAAATAAATAATGCGCTTCAATGACTTCTAAACCTTTATTCATCATCGTTGCACTATCGATGGTTATTTTAGGTCCCATATCCCAGTTTGGATGATTTAGGGCATCGGTAAGTGTCACCTGTTTAAGTTCTTCTCTTGTTAAATCTCTAAAAGAGCCACCGCTTGCGGTAATTGTAATGGATTCAACTTCATTTAAAGATTCACCCCGTAGGCAACCTAAAATGGCGCTGTGTTCTGAATCAATTGGAATCAATTCTACATTGTGTTTCTTTACTAGCGCATTAATCAGTGATCCACCCATTACAAGTGTTTCTTTATTCGCAAGTAAAATATCTTTACCAGTCTTAATCGCTTCAATGGTTGGTAGCAGCCCACTTGAACCAGAAATACCGTTTAAGACATAGCCTTTTTTGTCGTATTTCACAAACTCAATTAACCCGCTATCACCATAGAAAAATTGAATATTGGGAAATAACTTTTGATATTTTTCTAAATCAAGCCCTTCTCTTAAATGAACAATTAGGGGTGAAAATTCGCGAATTATTGAGAGGTGTTGGTTTTCTTTTGTATGCCCTAAAGATAAACCAACCACCTTAAACTTGTCTTTATGTTGTCGTATGACATCCAACGCTTGAATGCCTATGGTACCTGTAGTACCTAAAATATAAATGTGCTTCATAGTGGGAAAATAATTTGAATAACCATAAACGCTACCACTAAAAATAGGGATACAAATAACGCACTGTCAAATCGGTCAATTACACCGCCATGACCTGGAAAAATATAACCAAAATCTTTTATTTCATAACTTCGTTTTAATTTTGAAGCAATTAAATCACCAATTTGACCAAACATTGAAGCTATTAGCGTTATTGGGACAATCACTAAAGCTTGAATCCCTCGAGATTTATCACCTAAACTTGAAAATGATGATAATAAAGTCATATAACCCTCTTGGTTTAAGTTTCCTTTAAAAATATCATAATAAAGCGCAAATAGGCTTGCTAAGATCGTTGCAATAACGGTTCCTGCAATCGCACCCTCCCAACTCTTCTTAGGTGAGATGTTTTTACTCATCTTGTGCTTTCCAAACTTAACACCGATAAAATAAGCAAACATATCGGTTAATATGGTAATTAAAAATAAATAAATAACAAAGCGGACCCCCATTAATCTTAGCGTTAACACACTTGCAAATGATACACCAATATACATAATCGCTAACATCGATCGACCAAGGAGTTCAACATCAAAGTGGCTCATTGTTACAAAGAGTGTTAGGATTAAAAAGGGCGTTAATGCAAACAAAGGAAACAGATCATATTTGCCAATTAAATTGAAAAAGTCTTGATATTTTGCAGACGTTAGTCCTTGACTCATCCAAAGACTCGCAATTAACATCGTAAAAAGAGTTAATATAATGATAATGGTTGTAGCGGCTATGGGTGCTTTTTCATCCTTTTTAATATTGACAATCTCATAACATCCAATCGCGGTAAAAATAAATATAACCACATAAAATAAAGGCAATAATACCTCAATTAAAAAGATGGGTATTAAGGTTAGTAATAAAATAGCACCTGTAATTATTCTTTTTTTCATTATAAACCACCAAACCTTCTATTTCTTTTTTGGTATGCTTTTATCGCCTTAAATAAAGCCTTTTTATTGAAGGCTGGCCAATGTTTCTTACAAAAGTAAAATTCTGCATAACTTATCTGATACAACAAAAAATTAGATAGCCTTTGTTCACCGGATGTTCTTATTAATAAATCCACGGGTTCATCAACCATCAAATAAGGGTATACCTCTTCACTACTAAACGATGTTTTTCCATCTTTAACCATTGCTTTTATCGCTTCATCTAATTCATAATACGACCCATAATCAAAGGCGATGTTTAATTTTAAACCACTATGGTGTTTTGTGTTTTCATAAAACTCATCAAATAACTTTTTTAAAGACTCAGGCATCTTTGTTTTTCTACCTACATGATTAATGATGACATTATGGTTTGTTAATCTTTCTTCATTTTCTTTCTTTAATAAGGCCGGTAGTTCCATTAAATAGTTAACCTCTTCATCAGGACGCGAAAAGTTCTCTGTTGAAAAAGCGTACACCGTTAATGTTTTAACACCTAAATCTTGACATAGACCGGCAATTTTAAAAATGTTTTCTGCACCCACTTTATGGCCATACGTTCTAGGCATACCCCTTTTCTTTGCCCATCGTCCATTGCCATCTAAAATAATCGCAATATGATTAGGTATTCCCTTTTTCATTAGTTTTTCCATAAATACCTCTTTAACAAAA
>CAYLVT010000001.1:0-77404 GCA_964387195.1 uncultured Acholeplasmataceae bacterium | reverse complement strand
ATACTATTAGTATTATACAACAAAACCCTATGTTTTTTCCTACAATCAAAAAACAACTGAGATTATAAGGCATTTTAAATTACCTTTTAATAGCGGGAAACCGCTTTATAAAGAAAAAAAGATGAGACAACTCATCTTCTTTCATTTTCTAACTTAAAATTAGAACCAAAGTACTTTATCCATTACAATAAGTGTAATTAGGTCAATGATCCATAAGAATGGAATACCAACGATTAGTAATAAAATAGCTAAAACAATGCCTAATACATTGCCTTCATCAATACTCTTAAATAGTCTATAAACCCACCAAAGAATATTAATAATAGGTAGTGCAAGAAGGACTTTTACTAATTTGGAATTGTTATCCATCCAATTTACATATGATTTCATTATATAAAACTCCTTTCATTTGATACTTAATTATACAACAATAATCACACAATTAGTAAACAATCTTCTAATTATGTGTTATTTTATACTTTTTATATACTCATGATTTCTTGAATCTTCTTCTCGCTGACTTCATCCATCTTTATGATGTATTTATCTGTGAGTTTTTGAATATCTTCTAAGTAACCAAATTCAGCATCTTCAGGTAAGCTTAATTTCTTAATTTGATCATTGCCTTCTCTTCTTACATTTCTTACGGCAACCTTACCATTTTCACTTAACTTCTCTACATCTTTAGATAACGCTTTACGTCTATCTTCAGTAAGTTGAGGGAAAACTAAGCGAATACCTACTCCATCGTTTTGGGGTGTTAAGCCAATAGGTGATGTGCCTAGGGCGTATTCGACTTTCTTTAAAACGGATTTATCAAAGGGCTTGATGTATAATTGATTGCCTTCTGGTACCGTGATTGAAGAAATTTGTTTAAGCTGTGTATCCACACCATAGTATTCAACATAAATACTATCCAGTAAGCCAGGATTGGCTCTACCTGTGCGGATGTTTTGAAACTCGTAAACAATCGCTTCAACAGATTTTTCCATTTTTTCTTCTAATTCCATTAAAATCATATCTGCTTGTTCGTTCATAATGTCTCCTTTACAATCGTGCCTATTTTTTCACCTAAGACAGCTTTTTTAAAGTTGCCTTTTTGTTCCATATCAAAGATGACTAAATCGATGTTGTTATCACTGCACATTGATGCGGCAGTGGAATCAATGATTTTTAAACCTTTTTCTAAGAGTGTTTGATGGGTTAATTCATCATATTTAACCGCATCACTAAATTGTTTAGGGTCTTTAGAATACACACCATCAACGCCATGTTTACCCATCAAGATGACATCGCAGTTTAATTCAGCCGCTCTTAAGGCTGAGGCTGTATCGGTTGAGAAGAAAGGTGAGCCTGTACCCCCAACAAAAATATAGACAACCTTTTGTTCCATATGTTTTAAAACTTTTCTTCTGATGTATCGTTCACTAATTTGATTGACTTCAATCGCACTAGCCACACGTACAGGCACATCGATTTTTTCAAGTGCATCTTGAAGGGCTAAGCCATTAATCATCGTTGCAAGCATGCCCATATAATCGGCCTGTGCACGGTCCATGCCCATATCTTCAGCAATTTTGCCGCGCCAAATATTACCACCACCGACAACAATACCTATTTCTACGCCTAAATCATGTACTTCTTTGATTTCTTCTGCGTACTTAGCGACTGTTTTAGGGTCGATACCAAATTCTGTTTCACCTTTTAAGGCTTCTCCACTCATTTTAATAATGACGCGTTTATACATATGATTGCCTACTTTCCTTTTAATTGTGCCTCTACTTCAGCTGCAAAATCTTCTTGACGTTTTTCAATACCTTCGCCAACTTCTAATCTTAAGAAACGAACGATTTGAGCTTTCTCTTGTTTTAAATAATCCGTTACAGAAATGCTTGGATCTTTAACGTAGGGTTGGTAAATTAAGCAAATTTCTTTTAATTGTTTGTTTAGTCTACCCTCTACGATTTTAGAAACAATGTGTTCAGGTTTAGGTTTTGCTTCTGTTTTGTTTTCTTGTAATGCTTGGTTAAGTAGTATTTGTCTTTCTTGATCAATGAAGTTTTGATCAATCTCATCTTCTGTTAAATATTTAGGTTTTTGAGCCGCCACATGCATGGCTAGGTTGTGTGCAACTTCTTCGCTACCTTCAACCACAACTAAACTAACGATTCTACCACCTTGGTGTTTGTAAAAACCAAAGCGTTGTGATGCATCTTTAGCGACTCTTGAGACTCTTCTTAATGTGATTTTTTCACCAATAGTAGCGGTAGCTTCCGCAAGTAAATCAGACATTTTCTTACCATCTGTTACTAAGTTTAATGCTTCTTCATCATTAGAAACATTACTGTTTACTAAGATGTTACCAATGGTATCAATTAATTCTAAGAACTTATCGTTTTTAGCTACGAAGTCTGTTTCACTATTTACTTCATATACGATAGCTTCGTTGTCTAATAAAACACCACTACATAAACCTTCTGCGGCAATACGTGATTCTTTTTTAGCGGCACTTGCCATACCTTTTTCTCTTAAATATATAACGGCTTTTTCAACATCACCGTTTGTTTGTTCAAGGGCTTTTTTGCAATCAAGCATCCCAGCGCCTGTAATATCTCTTAATTCTTTAACTTGTTTTGCTGTAATCATGAATAAATCCTCCTCTTTTCATTATATTATATTTTATCTATTTATTCAATTTTTCTTGATTAAAGAAAAAGGGATGAAGCATCCCTTTATTTTAATAGAGCATCAATTAATTCCGCTTTTTTTAATCCTGTATAGGGAATGTTTCTCTCTTTAGCGATTTCCCGTAGTTGAACAACCTTTAATGCTTGAAGTTCTTCTCTTGTTTGAGTCACTTTTTCAGGTGTTTCAGGTGTTTGGTAAGACTTTCTTGGTTGGGGGCGATCTTTAACGACTTTTTCATCAGCTACGTTATCTAAATCGACCTCATCCTCATCATCAAACTTATCAACCACGCCACCTTGAGCTTCAATAATCGCATTACCTAATACATACGTAATTAGTTTAACCGCTCTAATCGCATCGTCGTTCGCAGGAATCACATAGTCGACGTCATCTGGATCACAGTTGGTATCCACGATACCAAATACTGGAATGCCTAAGATACGTGCTTCACGAATCGCATTGATTTCTTTTCTAGGATCTACAATGAAAATTGCATCAGGTACTTTTTGCATTTCAGAAATACCACCTAAGAACTTTTGAAGTCTATCGCGTTCTTTAATTAAACCAATAACTTCTTTTTTAGGTAATAATGCAAAGGTTCCTTTTTCTTCCATTACATAAAGATCTTTCAATCTTCTAATACGTCTTCTGATGGTTCTAAAGTTTGTAAGTGTCCCACCTAACCAACGTTGATCAACATAATATTGACCGGTTCTTTCCGCTTCTTCTCTAACGGCTTCTTGGGCTTGTTTTTTTGTACCCACGAATAATACTTTACCACCATTTGAAGCGATTTCAAATAACGCTTGATACGCTTTTTCAATCTCTTCAGCGGTCTTTTTTAAATCGATGATGTAAATACCATTTCTAGCTGTGTAGATGTATTTACCCATCTTGGGGTTCCATCTTCTTGTTGCATGACCGAAGTGTACACCCGCTTCTAATAATTGTTTCATTGAAACTACTGTTGACATTTTCTTTCCTCCATTTGTTCTTTTCCTCTGCACAACTTACGCCATTACATCCACCTTTTTTGGCACTTGGATAATGACTGGTTATGCATGTGTATTTTAATGCCTTAATAAATATACCATAAACTAAAGTTTATTGCAACACTTTGATTTTCAATGAAAAGTAAATACCTCTTCTTATAAAACTTTGTTCATAAAATTATGGTTTTTATTCAGTAAACGCATACTATTCATACTTTTAATGTATAATTTTAAACATAAGGATGTGATGATCATGAAACTTTGGGAGAAAGGTATTGTTTATCAAGTTTATCCAAGAAGTTTTAAAGATTCAAATAACGATGGTATTGGTGATATTAACGGTATTATTGAAATGCTGGATTACCTATATGATTTAGGGGTAGATATTATATGGCTAAGTCCGGTTTATTTATCACCCAATCATGATTATGGTTATGATATTGCTGATTATTATCAAATCAACCCTGAGTTTGGCTCTATGGATGATATGGATAGGCTCATTATAAAAGCCAAAGAAAAAAACATCCGTATTATTATGGACTTAGTCATTAATCACACCTCGATTGAACATCATTGGTTTAAAGAGGCAAGTAAGGGTAGAGATAATCCTTATCGCAATTATTATTTATGGCGCGATAAGAAAAATAATTGGGGAGGTTTTTTTGGTGGGTCTACTTGGGAGAAGTTAGGCGATCAATACTACTTACACCTCTTTGATAAAACCCAAGCGGATTTAAACTTAAAAAACCCTAAAGTCATTCAAGAAGTGAAAAACATTATGACCTTTTGGTTAGATAAAGGGATTTATGGTTTTCGTTGTGATGTCATTAACATCATTTATAAAAACTCTCTTGATAATGGTAAAAAACGTTTTGTCTTAACAGGATTAGAACACTATCATTCCACAGAAGGTAATCATGAAATTCTTCGTGAGTTAAGGAGGGATGTGCTAGATAAATACGATACCTTTACCGTAGGTGAAACGGTCTTAGTTACACCGAATTTAGCCCTAGACTTGATGGCTAAGGAGCGTAGGGAGCTTGATTTAGTCATTTCATTTGAACATATGGAAGTAGACCACTTTAATAACAAGTGGTTTAAAGTAAAATACAAACCAAGAAAATTAATAAAATCCCTAGATAAATGGCAACAAGCCCTGCCTTGGAATTGTTTGTATTTTGAAAACCACGATCAACCAAGAAGTATTAACCGTTTTGGTAGTTTAAAATACCATAAAGAAAGTGCTAAATTATTATCTATGTTACTTCTTTCATTAAGGGGCACCCCTTTTATTTATCAAGGTCAAGAAATTGGCATGACAAACGCCAACTTTACCTCCCTTGATGAGATTAAAGATACGGAAACCCATAACATTTATAAAGTAGGCAGGAAGTTGTTGATTCCTAAATTTAAACTTCATAAAATGCTTTTAACATCCACAAGAGATAACGCTAGAACACCGATGCAGTGGGATAATATAGGCTGGGTAAATCCTTGGTTAAAAGAAAATGACAATAAAACATTTGTTAATGTATTAGATGCTTTAAATGATAAAGATTCTATCTTAAACTTTTACAAAAAAATGATTCATTTTAGAAAGAATAATGAGTGTTTATTAAAAGGGGATTATCAATTCATAAGTATGAAAAACGATATCTATATTTTTGATAGGGTGTATCAGGATAAACGACTAAGAATCATTTTAAATATGACTAATAAAACGAAAACCTACATGATTAAAGCAAAGCCACTCATGCATACACACAATGACTTAAAAAACCACCTAAGACCATATGAGGGTTATATTATCGAGGTTATCCATGAATAAAGATAAGCTATCCTTTACGGAAGGACTAAATCAATGGGAAACAAAACCACTTTTTGGACTTGATCGTTTATTTTTTGCGGATGGGCCTCATGGTTTAAGAAAACAACTTAAAATGAATGATTCAATGGGACAATTTAATAGTCATATCGCTACTTCTTTTCCAACCGCAAGTTTAACCAGTTGTAGTTTTGATAGAGCGTTAATCAAACAAATGGCAACACTCATTGCCAAAGAGGCAAAAGCGTTAAATGTGCATGTGGTTTTGGGTCCTGGAATAAATATTAAAAGAAGTCCTTTATGTGGACGTAACTTTGAATATTTTTCCGAAGATCCACTTCTATCAGGTTTGATGGGCGCCAGTTTTATAAGAGGCCTTGAAGATGAGGGTGTTGGTGCTTCGGTTAAGCACTTTTTTGCCAACAATCAAGAACAATACCGCTATACCATCAATAGTGTTATTGATAAAAGAGCGTTAAGGGAGATTTATTTAAAGCCATTTGAACTGGCTTTAAAAGAAAAACCAGCAACCATGATGACCAGTTATAATAAAGTCAATGGGATCTATACTAATGAACATCCTATCCTTAAAGACATCGTCAGAAATGAGTGGGGTTATGAAGGGGTGTTGGTCTCTGATTGGGGCGCAATCAACGATAAACTAAGTTCACTTAAAGCCTCTCATGATTTAGAGATGCCTTCTTCTTTGGGGTTTTTTAATCGCTTTGTGGAACCTCATTTAGAGGATGAATCCTTAATTGAATGTTTAAATCAAACCAAGGAGCGATTAACCTCTTTAGTTAAGAAATATAAAGTAGATTACGATCAAACGATTGATTTTGAAGCACATCATCAAGCCGCAAGACATATCGCAAGAGAATCGATGGTGTTACTTAAAAATGAAGCCATCTTACCTTTTAAAGATGATGAATCTATTTTAATAACGGGACCTTTTTGTTTTGATATGCGTTATCAAGGTAGTGGTTCTAGTTTGGTTAATCCTTATAAAGTAGAAACATTTTCATCTATTGCATCAAACTATAGTAAGCATATTAGGGTATCAAAAGGCATCACTTTTGAAAGTGATACTATCATAGATAATACGCTTGAGTTGGCGAAATCCGCTCATAAAATCGTAGTTGTTATTGGATTACCTGATGCTTATGAACAAGAAGGCTTTGATAGAGAGCATCTCTTTATTCCCATAAATCAAATTCACTTTATAAATGAATTATACAAGGTGAATCAAAACATCGTCTTAGTGGTTGTTGGTGGGGGTATCATTGATTTAAGTGTGGATGAGTTAGCTAAGGGGGTATTACTTGCCTCACTTAGTGGTGGTGCGGGTGTAAGTGCGATTATGGATATATTGTATGGTTACTCACCCTCAGGTAGGTTATCAGAAACCTATATTAATAAGTTAACGGATTCAAATATTAGTCTTTCAAGTGATAACTCTAGTGTTTATTATGATGAATCTATTTTTGTGGGATATCGCTATTTTGACACATTTAATATCGATGTAAAGTATCCATTTGGTTATGGGTTATCTTATAGCGAGTTTAGCTATGAGACGTTTTTTGTGTCTGTTGATGATGGTTATCTTAATGTTTCCTTTAACTTAAAAAATAGTGGTTCTTATGATGCAAAAGAGGTCATTCAAGTTTATATAGGTGGTCCTAAAAGTAGCGTTTATAAACCGACAAAAGAATTAAAATATTTTGATAAGGTTCATTTATCTTCTGGCGAAGAACGTAAAATATCCATTCAAATTCCATTGGAGGATTTAAGATACTTTGATATTTATCAAGATCGTTTTATTTTAGAAGACGGGCTTTATAAAGTGTATGTTTCTAAAAATGTAAGACATTGTTTATTTGAACAACTCATTTATATAGATGGTGAGAGGGTAGAACACCCTAAATTAAGTTATCTAAATCAAACTTATGACACCTCTAGTTTTAGTGATATATACCACTTAACATTACCCCAAAAACACATAAAACATAAAAGACCTTTTACCATTAATAACACCATAGATGATTTATCCAGTACTTTTTTAGGAAAGATGGTTTCAAAAAAACTCATAAAGATGGCTTTAAAAGAAATAAAAGATATGCCAAAAAAACAACAACTACTTACCAAAAAAATGCTCAATATAACCCCACTTAGAATTCTTGCGTTATATGGAGAAGACGCGTTTAACTTAAAGATGGCGCAAGGTATTGTAGATATTGTAAACCATAAATTTATGAAAGGCTTAAGAAAGTTGAGGTAGTTTTATGAAGAAAAATAGTAACATTTATACCATTAGTGGACTTGGAAGAGATTTAGCTTACACCCTTTATAGTACGTATTTAATGGTCTTCTTTACCGATGCCTTAGGTTTATCAAATGTGGAGTTGATTTCAGTAGGTATTGTAATCTCTATTGCAAGAATATGGGATGCAGTAAATGATCCAATTATGGGTGTGATTATCGATAATAAACAATCCAAATATGGCAAATTCAAACCTTGGATTTTAATTGGCGCAATTACCAGTGCGGTTTGTTTTTATTTGTTATTCCAAGACTTTGGTTTAAAGGGTACTGCTTTTGTGGTTGTATTTGGTGTAATTTATGTGTTATCCGATATGACATATACCATGAATGACATTGCCTATTGGAGTATGTATCCCACCTTTACAACAGACCCAAGAGAGCGTGAAAAAATAGGCTCTAAAGCGAGAATGTTTGCAAGTATTGGGATGTTTATTACAATCGCTTTAGTACCTATTATTTACCAATCACTTTATCCTGGTACACCCAAAGAAGCCTTTTCAGTAATGGCTTTAGTTATTGTGGTGATCTTTTTAATATCTCAATTGGTCGTGGTGTTTTTTGTTAAAGAATCAAAAGATCCAATCACTCAAGTTAAACAAGATAAAACGAAATTTAAAGATGTGTTACGTATCATCTTTAAAAATGATCAGTTGGTTGTACTCATCTTTATTATATTATTGTTAAACATTGGTTATTTCATTACCACCGCATTAGGTATTTACTTTTTTAACTATGATTTTAACCGTTATGGTGGATTAGAGTTTACGTTGTTCTCTGTTGTGCTAGCGGGGAGTCAATTATTGAGTTTCTTTTTATTGCCGATACTAACGAAACGTTTTAGTCGTAGAAAAGTCTTTAGTGGTGCTTTTATATCGATGGCCACCGGTTATGGATTGTTTTTCTTAGTAGGCTACATTATCCCGATGAATATGGTATTTATTGGCTTCTCAGGGTTTTTGTTGTTTTTTGGTCAAGGGTTTATGCAAGTACTACATATTATTATGTTAGCTGATACGATTGAGTATGGTCAAAAGAAACTTGGTACAAGAAATGAGTCTGTTGTCTTTTCATTAAACCCTTTTGTGGTAAAACTAGCTACTTCCATTCAAACGTTAGTGGTTGCATTAACGCTGGCATTATCAGGCATGAATGATAAAGTCATTAAGCCCTTAACTGACTTTATTAATAGCACAAACCCCTCAACAGAAACCATAAGAAATATGATCAGTAGCAATATGACAAATCACATGGTTTTATCACTTCGTATTTCTATGTTACTTGTCCCTTTCTTATTTGTCTTAGGTAGTTATTTACTTTATATGTTTAAATATAAAATTGATGAAGATACCCACCAAAAAATTACCCAAGAACTTAGAGAACAACTCCAATAAAAAAAGTGCCTAAAACGCTAGGCACTCTTTTTTTTCATTCTAAAGCATAACTTTTAGATGGTTGTTTAAAGTAAGGTTGATTACTTAAAAAGATATACAGTGGTTTGTATAAGAAAAACACAGATAGGGCACCACTAAAGCCCATTAACGCTTCAAAAGGTAAATCAGCGATTAAGTAAGGTATAAACTTAATGTCCCACACCATCATCGTAAAGGGGATAAATATCCATCCATAGATAAACCCAAAGAAAAACGCAAATAAAGTCAAAGACACGACCCCCTTAAAACGTTTAAATACCGTGGATAGCAAAATCGGTATTAAACTCCAGGCTATGAGCATGGGTATAAACACAAACGGATTTAATCCCCCCATATATAGATTATCAGCCAACGTGTGCAAGATAACAATGATCATGGTCTTTTTAAACCCTAAAACCCGTGTATAAAGGATAAACAACAATACCGTTAATTGGATGTTAGGTATCCCACTTAAAACTTGTTCCACAGTAAAAACGATTGCTGTAAACATCGAAATGATAATAATATCTAATAGTTTTAACTTCATATCGTTTTTACCCCCCTAATTTACCAAGTGATGGCTTCTTCTACAAATTTAAAAGTATCTCCTTTATTCACATAGTAAGCACCAATACCTACTTGTGCGTATTCATCATTTATATAAAGCGCGATGTAGTAGCCTTCTTCTTCGCCAATGACTTTATTGGCTGCTTTAAGTGTATTTAGGTATGGACCAAATGAACTTCTCGTAAATGTAATGGTGTAGTATTTTTGTAATAATTCAAACACACTACTAAACTCTTCAATTTGGTGGGTTTTGTTCGATAATTCTTCATCTTTTGATTCAACAATTACAACAACCTCTACCATTTCACCTTTTTCTGGCTTCTTATCACACCCCACGGCTAAGAATAACACAAAAGCCAGTACGACTACCGATAAAACTTTTTTAAATTTTGACACAATTATCCCTCCAGTCTGTCATCAATAAAAAAAATTTCCATGCCTAGACATAGAAATAAACTTTTTTTTATTAAAAGTTCTTTCGCTCACCCAGGCAAAAACTTACATCACTAGGTAGGTCTCCCGGCTCAAGCTTCACTTTTATCACACCTTCTCGATGTTAATCAATGGTTTATTGTGACTCATCAGCTATTACGGTTGCTGGGGCAGCAAAAGAATTACACTTTTTTCCCTGTTATGCACCTAATAATTATATTAAGTTATCTTTATTATAGACTATATATCCTTTATATACAAGCCACTTGAGTGAAAAAGTTAGGATTTATCACTTGAACCAAAACCACCGCTTCTATTTTCACTCACAGGCTCATCATCGATCGTGGTTTGATACTTAATAAAGATGCCTTGAGCAATCCTTTCGCCCTTTTCAATCTTAATGGGACTTTGTCCATAATTTAATAAAGGCACCATAATATGCCCTTCATTATCTAAATTGTTAAAGTAATCGGCATCAATAACCCCAACATTATTGCTCATCGTAACGTGTTTTTTCATTGCTAAACTGCTTCTAGGAAAAACAAGCAATACCTCATCTTTAGGTATTTCTACTTTTAAACCTGTGGGAATAAGTTTGATTTCACTGGGGTTTATTGTGACTTCTTCAATGCTTGCTAGATCATAACCTGCAGAGTATGTTGTTTGTCGTTTAGGTAGTTTGGGGTTTAAGTGTTTAAATTGATCTATAATATAAAATTTTCTCATAAGTAATGCTCCTTTATAAACGATAGTATTTTGTTTTCTCTTACCATGGTTGTAATAAACGGATTATCTTCGTTTAAGCCTTTTTTTAAGCGCAGGTTGATTTGTTGGGTGTTTTTATCTATTGCCTCATCAATGGATACCCACTTACTTTCCATTCCATAAATCAATTCATCACGTTGCCTGTTTGCTTGGCCTATCGTGTAGTTCGTTATGAGATAGTAATGATGGCGTTTTAATTCATAATCTTCACGCACTTTAAAATATTCTAAAATAATACCTATGGGTTTATAGCAAATATCTGTAACACCAAGTTCTTCTTTTAATTCACGCTTTAAGGTCTCAATGGTTGATTCGCTGTTTTCTTTTCTACCCCCCGGTGTTGTATAGTCTTCAAAATGATTAGAATACGTTAGTAAGATGAGATTGCCTTTTAATATAATCCCTCTTGAAGCCTCCGTTATCTTTTTTGGTGTAATTCCTTTTATGTTTTCATAGATAATGTTCATTTATTTACCTTCTTTGCTCTAGGGTGATGTTTTTCATAGGTTTTTTGAATGCGTTCGGTTGATAGATGCGTATAAATTTGTGTTGTTTTTAAATGCTCATGACCGAGTAGTTCTTGAACCACTCTTAAATCAGCACCATGATCAAGTAAGCTTGTTGCAAAGGAATGCCTTAGGGTATGAGGGCTTACTTTCATGTATTCACCAGCATCTTTAAATAACTTATTTAAAATGACCCTTAGTCCTCTAGTTGTTAAAGGGGTTCCTTTATAGTTTATTAATAGAATATCGGTATGCGTCCCATCGCCTTTCATCAATAAACCAGGCCTAACATAGGTAATATAGTGACTTATTGTATCTTTGAGTTCATCATGTAATATCGCTACTCTATCTTTAGAGCCTTTACCTTTAATGATGATCACCGATCTTCCTAAATCGATTTGTTTAATCGATAAATTACATAATTCGCTTGCCCTTAAACCAAGCGAATATAACATATCAAAGATTAAATAGTTACGTTGACCTAAAAGGGTTGTACGATCGATGGTATCATAAATTAAGTTAATTTCACGTTCATGAATAATATTTGGTAGTTTTCTTTCTTGTTTGGGTGCTTTTATAAGTAGGGTAGGGTTTTCTTGAATGTAGTTTTCTCTTTTTAGATAACGGTAAAACGTCTTTAAAGAAGATAGTTTTCTTGAAATAGTAGAAACTTTATACATCTCAGAGATGTGCGACAAATAATAATCGAACAAACTTTCTCGTTCGATTAAGAGTGTTTTACTAAACCCTTCATGCAGAAGAAAATCTTTAAAATCACCAATATCGCCTAAATAACTAACGATTGTATGTGGTGAGTAGTTTTTCTCATAAAGTAGGTAGTCATGAAATTTTAAAACAATCGATTCATCCATTTAAATAGTCCTTTAATGTTTCTATGCTTCTTGTATGATAAAGTTGTCTTCTTTGTGATTTTTTATGTTTCTCAAGTGGAGAAAGCAAGCCTAAATTCGCATTCATGGGATTAAATTTGGAATTAGGTGTGGCAATATAATGCGCTAGTGCACCGATAATGGTTGTGTTGGGAAAAGGCGTTAATTTGAGATTATTTAAATATCGATACATATGATATGCGCAACTTAACCCGCTACTAGCGCTTTCAACATACCCCTCAACTCCACTTAATTGACCAGCAATAAATACATTAGGTAGGTCTTTAACTTGATAACATGCGTTTAGCACTTTAGGTGAATTAAAATAAGTGTTTTGATGCATAACGCCATACCTTAAAATATTTGCATTTTCCAAACCTGGAATCATTTTAATAATACGTCTTTGTTCACCAAATTTCAAATTGGTTTGAAACCCAACCATATTATACATACTTTTTAGTGCATCATCTTGTCTGAGTTGAACAACCGCAAAAGGTTTGTTATCTTTTTCTAAGCCTACCGGTTTTAATGGTCCATAGGTTAGTGTATCAAACCCTCTTTTTGCCATCACTTCAATTGGTAAACAACCTTCAAAGACATTTAATTCAAAGTCTTTTAAAGGGGCCACCTCAGCGCTTACTAAAGCCTCATGAAACGCTTTATATTGATCATATGTCATTGGACAATTTAAATAAGCCGCTTCACCTTTATCATAGCGACTTTTTAAATAGCAAATACTTTTATCAATCGATGACTCTTCTATAATAGGAGCTACCGCATCATAAAAGTGAAGTTCATCCAACTTTAGCAAATCTTTCAAATGATTTCTAAGCGGTTCGCTAATTAATGGACCGGTTGCAATAATGGTGGGTTGATTTGGATCGATGGTTGTTACTTCTTCATGAATCACCTCAATGTTAGGGTGAAAAATGAGTTTTCCTGTAATATAGGTTGAAAATAATGTTCTATCTACCGCTAAACTTGAACCCGCTTCTACTTGGGTTTTTAATGCCGCTTCCATCACTAAAGAATCTAACAACGTTAGTTCTTCTTTTAACATACCAACCGCATTTAAAGGATCACTACTTCTTAGCGAATTAGAACACACCAATTCCGCAAATAAAGGCGTCTTATGCGCTTCAGTAAACTTTTTAGGTCTCATTTCATAGAGTCTAACTTTGATGTTTTTATTTGCCAAGTAATAACTAGCCTCAACACCCGCTAGTCCAGCACCGATAATGTTTACATACATAATTTCACCATTTCTTTATTTTATCTATAATATATTATATAATACATTAGAGGTGAATATCTATGACAACCATTAAAGATGTGGCAAAAGCCGCAAATGTAAGTGTGGCAACAGTCTCTAGAGTCATTAACAACAAAGGCTATGTCAACGAAGAAACAAGACGATTGGTCGAACAAGCCATTAAAAAATTAAATTATGTCCCTAACCAACTTGCACGCTCACTTTATAATAAACAATCTAAACTCATTAGTGTGTTTGTACCACATGTCAGTACACAATTTTATTCTGATTTATTAGATGGCATTGAAAACAAAGCGATGCAACTTGGTTATAAAATCATGCTTTGTAACACCCAGGACAATAGAGATAGAGAAGCTGACTACATCCAATTTGTAGGGCAATACAACATTGATGGTATTATTGTTGCTAGTAACGCACACAATGCGGAATCACTGATTAATAGCCCCCATCCTATAGTAACGGTTGATCATGTCTTATCAGAAAATATCCCCTCTATTACATCCAATAATATGATCGGTGGTGCCATTGCCGCACAACGTTTAATCCAGGGCGGAGCCCACTTTGTCTTAGAACTAAGAGGACCATCCTTTCTACTGACAACCGCAGAAAGATCAAGTGGTTTTAGACAAACACTGATTCAGCACAATATTCCCTACATCCACTTTGATGGCGATTTAATTAATCCTGATTTGGAAAAGATTGAACAAATCATAAAAGATAACCCTCAAATTGATTCTATTTTTGCAACCACTGACTTTTTAGCGATTAACGCACTCAATATTTTAAAAAAGTTAGGCAGAAAAGTCCCTGAGGATGTTCAAATTATTGGCTTTGATAATATTAAATACACCAAACTTGTTAGACCTGAGATTACAACGATTGACCAACCGATAAAACACATGGGTGAAATGGCCGTGCAAACGTTGGTTGATTTACTAGAAAACAGACAACCTGAAGAATTCCACCGTGTCTTAGACGTTAGTTTAATTGAAAGAAACTCAACAAGATGAAATACATAAAAAAGCATTTGTTATTCTGGTTTTAGGGAAAACCAGCACCCTTTTTGGCATAAATATCCAAGCGTTGAAGAAATTAAAGAAGACTTACATATCCTAGTAAAAGATGGGTATAAACAAATTAGATTGTATGATCCAAACCTTCATGCACAAAGGGTTTTAGAAGTTATTAAAGAAGATAAACTCCCTTTAAAAGTTATGTTAGGGCTTGGTTTAGGTGGCGAAGTATATAACGAACACGTTGGATGGGGGTTACCAATTCCACAAGAAGAACTCAATAAAAACATTCCTATCAATGAATCTGTCTTACGAAAGGC
The DNA here is from genome assembly GCA_964387195.1 of uncultured Acholeplasmataceae bacterium. Taxonomy (GTDB): domain Bacteria; phylum Bacillota_I; class Bacilli_A; order Acholeplasmatales; family UBA5453; genus DUQU01. The sequence goes on along the minus strand of CAYLVT010000001.1, from coordinate 62,402 downwards.
TATTGATTTAGCTAATCAATACCCTGACATTATAAACTATGTAAGTGCGGGGAATGAAAACACGAGTGATTGGAATCCAAATTTAATCAGCGTTGAAAAGATGGGCTACTATATTGATGAATTGAAAAAACACACCAAACAAAAGGTGACCTTTTGTGAGGGTGTCTATTTTTGGAATCATAAAATTGAAAGTTTATCAAAAAAGGTGGATTTTATCAGTATCCACATCTATCCATTTTGGACTAAAACACCTTTTAAAGATGCCATACAAGAAACCATCAATGAATACAATAAAACCAAAGAAAAATACCCAAATATACCCGTTATTATTACCGAACTTGGTTGGCCTACGTCTTCGGACTTTGATTTAAGTTATACTAATGTTGAAAATCATAGAGCATACATTGAAGGTATTGATAAGTGGGCACGAGAACATGACGTCTTGGTGTATTACTTTGAAGCCTTTGATGAACCGTGGAAAGGCGGCAATAACCCTGTTGAACCAGAGAAACATTGGGGTTTATATTACGTAGATCGAACGAAAAAATAAAACCTAACTCCTTTGATTGGAGTTAGGCTTTTTTTATACTTTTTCTTGAATATTTAACATCGGAACAAAATCGATCATCCGCTCATAAACGAGTTTTGAAATAATCGCTATAATCGGCGTAAACAGTGGGATTAATGCCAATCTAAAATAAAATGTTTTCATCATTATTTCAAATCCAAAATAAATCCACATTGCCGCTGAGTTTGCAAGAGAGGCAACCACATACGTTAGTAAAATAATCAATACCCAATAGGAGATATGCTTTCTCACTTTAAACAAGGAAGGGATAACCCCCCATGCGATACTAGAAAACACAAATAAAGGCATATAACCCATCACCAAACCAAAGGTGGTATCCGCAACGACTGCAACCATAAATCCATAAATAGGACCCAATAAGATGCCGGCTAAAGCAAGCGGTATTCCATAAAATGGAAAACCAAAGGTTGGAATACTAATCCATAAATCAAATGTAAGTTTTAAAACAACACTCAGTGCCGCTAAAATGGCACCTATAACTAACTTATAAACATTCTTTTTCATTAAAAAAGACCTCCTAATATAAGAGATCCACCATATCACTACAGCGGATGCAAATGGAAGTCGCTACTTAGATAAGTATTCGTCCATGTCCGACATCCCATGACATGTCACTTTACGCTTCCACTTTACTCTGTATGTTTATCATATCACAAATGTTTTTTTATTTATAGTAATTCATCTTTAACTCATGAATTTCACTTAATTTTAATTCTTCTACAAATTTTCTTGCTTCTAAAATAGCCCAATCATACATATCCTCTTTAGAATGACAATCACTTTGAATAATGACTTTAGCCTCTTCTTCTTGAACCATTTTAAAAACATCTTTTCTAGGGTATAATACATTTTCATAACTAAAGGTTTTATCTACTCTTAAAGCTTTTCTAAGTCCATTAGCATTGACTTCAATGGGTATATCTAAAGCCTTAGCTAACTTTATGACTGGTCTTAAAGCTTCTAACATCTCTTTAGTGGGATTTTTTATATTATAAAAACATAAACCAATATGACAAAGAAGGTTAAAATAACCACTCTTTAAGGCTTCCATTAAGGTATCTCTGTAAATGATTATGTGTTCTAATGAAGTGAGTCTGTAGGTTGATAAGTAAGAGCCATCTTTTAAAATAATATAGTGTTGACCTAAAATGAGATAATCCATCTCTTGTAAAAAATGTTCATAACGCTCATGATAAAAGTTAAAATACTCCACTTCTAAGCCTTGATGGATTACTATTTTATTTTTTAAAATGGTTTTGGCTTCTAATAGATCATCTAAATAAATAGCGTATTCACTATATAACATCCTACTACTTCCAAGCACTTCTAAGTTAGGCATAGGCGCATGATCGCTAATGCCATAATGCGTAAAGCCTAACTTCACCGCTTTATTTAGATAATCAATTGGCCTACCAGAAGCATGGCGGCATAAATACGTATGTGAGTGATAGTTTCTCATAATATCCCTAAAGTTTTTGAAGTTTCATGAATAATATCTACCGCTTCTTTTAATTGTTTATGGGTATGGAGTGCTGAAGGCATTAATCTGAGTCTAGCGGTGCCTTTAGGTACCGTAGGAAAGACGATAGGTGATACGAAAACCCCTTTTTCAAGAAGGGCTTTTGATAAGGCAATCGTCATAGCTTCATCTCCAATAATTAAAGGGGTTATCGGTGTTTGACTATGGCCTGTATTAAAGCCTAAATCATTTAACAGTTGCTTTAAATAGTTGGCGTTATTCCATAACTGATCACTATATTCACTCGTACTTTCTAATAAATCAATACTCGCAATAATCGCTGCGGCATTGGCTGGGGTTATTGTGGTTGAAAAGAGTTGTGGTCTTCCTAAGTTTAAAAGCCACTCTTTTACTTCCTTACTACAACTTACATACCCTCCAACAACACCGATTGCTTTAGAAAGGGTTCCAATAATAAAATCGACTTGTCCATGAAGGTTAAAATGATCAACTGTACCTCTCCCATTTTCACCTAAAACACCACTACCATGGGCATCATCTACATACGTTAGACAGTCATATTTTTTCGCAAGTTCAACAATCTTTGGTAAATTTGCGATATCACCATCCATTGAAAATACACCATCTGTAATAATTAATACATCTTTATAAAGGTGTCTTTTTTCTTTTAAAATGGCTTCTAAATCGTCCATATCATTATGTTTATAAATCGCTTTATCGGCTCTAGATAACCTAACACCATCAATAATTGATGCGTGATTAAGCGCATCACTTATAATTAAGTCTCCTCTATCAGTAACCGCTTGAATAACGCCCACATTAGCCATATAACCACTTTGGAAAACCAACGCAGCCTCTTCTTTTTTAAATGTAGCTAAGCGATTATCAAGCGCTTCATGAATGTCCATGTTTCCAACAATCGTCCTTACCGCACCCGCACCAACGCCATATTTATCAAGTGCTTTTTTAGAGGCCTCGATTAAGTTTTTATGGTTGGCAAAGCCAAGGTAATTATTACTAGAGAGATTAATAATTTTCTTTCCATCGATTACAATAATTGCTTCATTGGCACCTTGTAGTACAGGTGGCATTTTAAAGAGTTCTCTTTGTTTTAAATCTTGTAGTTTTTCATGAATGGTATTCATTTCTTACCTCCAACATTAATAACGACTTTCCCGCAGTTTTTCTCATTCATAATTTCAAAAGCTTTATCCATTTCATGAAACTCTAAATGATGCGTAACTACTTTATCTAGTCTTAATTTTTTAGATTTTAATAATTTGTCAATTTGATGCCAGTTTTCATACATCTTTCTACCCGTAACACCATAGAGGGTTAAGCCTTTAAACACCACTTTATTAATATCAAATTGAACCTTATCTTTAAAGATACCCAAAACCGAGATCGCACCACCTTTTTTAGTGTAATCCAAGGCAAGTTCTAATGCTTTAGCGTTGCCAGCAAATTCAGCAACCACATCCGCACCTAAATTGTTGGTTTCTTCTAATACCCGTGCAACCACATCTTCTTTTAGAGGGTTTATAACAACGTCCGCTCCTAACTCTTTTGCGAGTTTTAAGCGGGTATCGTTGGTTTCAAGTGCAATGATTTTACCCGCACCACTTGCGCGTAAAACATCAACAGCCATTAAACCAATAGGCCCACATCCTAACACAACCACATCCTTCATAACAATATCAAAGTGTAGGCTTGTGTGTACCGCATTGCCAAGCGGTTCTAATACCGATAGCAAACTAGGATCTATGCCAGATGTATCTACGAATAAATTATCTTCAGGCATTTTAATATATTCGGCAAATGCACCATCTATATCCACGCCAATGATTTTCGTTTGAGAACAAATATGACCCTTACCCTCTCTACAAAAATCACATTTTCCACAAATGATATGCGTTTCACTGGCAACAACATCGCCTAATTTTACTCTGGAGACCTCGCTCCCTACTTTAATCACTTCACCGGAAAACTCATGACCAATAATTAAAGGTGGGTTAATTCTTTCTTGAGCCCACGCATCATAATTATAAATATGAACGTCGGTACCACATAAAGAAACGGATAGCACTTTAATTAAAACCTCATGGCTTCCTAACTCGTTAGGAATTGGTTTATCCATTAAAGTGAATCCGGGTTGTTTGTTTGTTTTTACATAGGCTTTCATATAAGCACTCCTTTAAAGGTAATATTCAATTATATTATACATGATTTATAGTGAAACTTCGACTATAACCGTTTGATTCACACATTTAAATTAATTTTTCCAATTGACTTCATTTAAACCTTTTTCTTTTAAATACTGATTGGCTTTTTTAAAGATATCACTACCAAAAAAACCACGGTAACTAGATAACGGAGAAGGATGTGAAGTCGTTAAAATGAGATGGTTTTTATTGGTGATTTTCTTGATGTATTTTTTTGCTTGATTTCCAAGTAATATATAGACAACATATTCCTTATCCTGTAGTAACTCCATCACTTTATCACTAAAGATTTGCCAGCCGATATTTTCATGAGAAAGGGGTTTATTATGGGTAACCGTTAATATGGTATTTAATAATAAAACACCTTGTTTAGCCCATGAGGTTAAATTGCCGTTATTTGACATTTTATAGCCATATTCCAACTCTATCTCTTTATAGATATTTACTAAACTAGGTGGCATTTTAACACCCTCATTTACACTAAAAGCTAATCCGTGTGCTTGGTTGGGTTGATGGTAAGGATCTTGACCTAAAATTACCACTTTAACATCTTCATAGTTTGTTAAATAAAGAGCTTTAAAAATATCTTCACTTCTTGGGTAGACGATACTTGTTTTTTTAATAGCATCTAACTGCCTAAAAATGTTCATAAAATAGGTTTTATTTGATTCTTGTTTAATTAAGGATAGAAATTTGTTTTCATAAAGTAGCACGTAATCATCCATGACATAGTTACGCCCAATATCTATGATCACTTCATCAATGATCTTAAAACCTTGATTGAGATAAAAATGAAGTGATTGGTTGTATTTATTAACGGTTAAACGAATCGGTTTTAACTGACTTTTTAAGTGATTGATTACCGTTTTAGCATAACCTTTATTTTGATGTTGTTTTTTAATGTATAATTTAGAAAGTTCAATGTAGTTAGATTCACTGTAGGCAAAAAAACCGACCACTTCTTCATCAACAATAAAGTAGTAATTTAGTTTTGTTATTTCATAAGCGTTAAAAAACTTATCTAGCATATAAGTTATTTGATCAACTGATAAAATGTGTTTGTATGTATCAAACCATATCTCTTTTGAGATTGATTTTAATAAATCAAGTTCGTTTAGTGTTATTCTTTTATACATATAAAAAGGGCGCAAGATTCACTTGCGCCTCATGTTTATTTAGCTAATAGTTTAAGTGTTCTAATCATTTGAGCTGTGTATGTCATTTCATTGTCATACCAAGCCATAACTTTAACTAATTGTTTGCCGTCTACGTCTAGTAATTGGGTTGTGTTTGCATCAAATAAACTAGCGTGACTACCAATAATGTCTGAAGAAACGATTGGTTCTTCTGTGTAAGTTAATGTCTCATTAGATGCTTTTTTGAACGCTTCATTAACAAGTTCTACTGTCACTGGTTTTTTAAGTTCGATAGTTAAATCAACGATTGAACCTGTGATAGTTGGAACTCTTAGTGCGGTACCATCTAATTTTCCATTTAAGTGTGTTAACACTTTACCAACTGCGCTTGCAGCACCAGTTGATGATGGGATAATAGATAAAGCTGCTGCTCTACCACGACGTGATCTAAAACCTTTACTATGAGGTTGATCCATTAAAGATTGGTCGTTTGTATATGCGTGAACGGTTGTCATAAACCCTTTTTCAACACCAAATGCGTCATCTAATACTTTAACCATTGGTGCTAAACAGTTGGTTGTACAACTTGCCGCAGAAACAATTTTTTCATCGCCTGTTAAGACATTGTCATTTACGTTATAAACGATCATTTTGATGTTGCCTTTAGCTGGAGCACTTAATAATACTCTATTTGCACCTGCTTGGATATGTAGGCTTGCTTTTTCTTCTGTTAAGAAAAATCCGGTACATTCTAATACTAAGTCAACACCTAATGCTTTCCAAGGTAATTTAGATGGGTCTCTTTCTGCAAGTATTACAGAACTTTTACCGTCAACAATCAGTTTGTCACCATCAACTTTGATGTCTCTGTCAAACTTTCCTTGTGCAGTGTCATACTTTAATAAATACGCTAATTCCTCAGCGTTTGATAAATCGTTAAGTGCGACGATATCAAATTGTGGATCGTCATGCATTAAACGATAAGCTAGACGTCCAATACGTCCAAAACCATTAATTGCTACTTTAATAGCCATATATATTTCCTCCTTATATTATAAAGTTTATTCCATTTATATTTTATCATTTTTACGCTTGTTTTCAAGTTAAAAGACATTTATGTGCTAAATACTTTCATGTAAACGGTTTAATTTCCAATAAATTTTTCTTTTATCCTTTTAATAAAGGAGTTTTTGGGATTTACCATATATTTAACATATTTATTTGAATATTTTATTTGGATTAAATCGATATCGTCTTTACTTATAAATAACCGGTCAAATGTAATGTCTAAATACTTATTTATTGGTTTAAATACAATCGTGTATTCTTTTGATAATACCAATGGTGAGATCATTCTTGAGGTGGTTGTTTCAAATGGGGCAATCAAAGCCAATTGTAATGCGTTAACGTTTGCATCCATAACGGCTCCTTTTAGTGATTTATTATAAGCGGTTGAACCGGATGGTGTTGAGATACATAAGCCATTGGCACGTAGTTTCATTAAATGTTCGTTATTGATAAATATATCACCTTCCAATAATTGATGGTGGGCAGATAGGGTAACTTCATTTAATGCATAACTAACCTCATCATCAATCGCAAGTTCTAATAAGTTATACGTTTCTAGTTGTTTATTTTCCAAATCTTTTAGCAAATCACCAAGTTGATTTGGTAAATATTGTGTATAAAAACCAAGCGTACCTGTATGAATTGCTACAAAAAACACCTCATCAATTCGGTCTAGATAAAGTCTTACCGCATCTAAAAAGGTACCATCACCACCAATGCTAAAGATAACATCAGGATGTTCACTTTCTTCTTTGTTTAAATGTTTTTTTAATTGCGCGCAAACCTTTAATGATTTTTCGTCTTTTTTACACACGATTTTATATCTCATAAAAAGCACCTCACTTAAAATATACCACAAACTATCATTTTATGATAAAATAATATAACGGTGGTGATCATAATGATGAATTTAGAAATTGAATTTAAATGTCCTATCAATAAAGAAGAGTATCAAAGACTCATTAATAAGTTTGAGTTAGCGAATAATATTTACTTGCTCACAAACTATTATTTTGACACGCCAGATAAAAAACTTCACAACGATAGAACGGTTTTAAGAATTCGCCACAAGCATAGTAATAACTTATATAAAATTACGCTTAAACAAGACACCCCTCAAGGCGCTTTAGAAAGCCATGTCTTATTAAAAGAGGATGCCGCACTTAAACTCATTGAAACTGGGTTTAATTTAAAGCCATACTTTAATATTGACTTAGATGTTATACTCCATGGTAAACTTGATAATTATCGCGTTTCAACACCTTATCGTGAAGGGGAGTTATTTTTAGATAGAATTGAGTATTTTCAAACTGTGGAATATGAAATTGAATATGAAGTGGATAATTTTGAGCATGGAAAGCGTGATTTTGAGAAGTTTTTAAACGAAAATAACATCACTCAAGCACCGTTTAAGAGAAAATCACAAAGAATCTTAGGATAACTAGTCGTTTAGTTATCCTTTTTTTATCGCTGTTCAGAAAAAAAACAGACAATTAGAGCTGTCTGTTTTTGGATTGTTCTAGTTTTATCTCATCAAAGTACTTTTTTAACTGAGTTTGATAATCGCACTTACCTTCTTCTGGACATTCTTTGCACATGACGAGTTCTCTTAGTCTTCGTGGTACGAATACTCTAATTTCTTCGTCATTATATCCAACTTGCATTTTTTCATCTTCAATAATGATCGGACGTTTCAATACACTTGGATTATCAATAATAAACTCTTTTAACTCATTTACAGTCATGCTGTCTGGATCAAGTGCTTGATCTTTAAACACTTTAGAACGGGTTGAAATGATGTCATCAAAGCCGTTTTCAGCATTTTTTAGCATGAGTGAAATATCTTCTAAAGTTATTCTATGAGAGAAGAGATTTCTTTCTTCATAGTCGAGTCTATGTTCCTCAAGCCACTTCTTCGCTTTTCGACAAGATGAACAACTAGGTGTGGTATAAATTCTAATCATGTTGTCCTCCTTCTCTACAGGTTTTAGCCTGCAGCTTTAAATAGCTTTACTATTCTTGATTTATTATACACTTAAGTAAAGCAAAATGCAATATCCCTTTACATTATGGATTTATCTGGTGTTTATCTATCGTTGAAACAAAAGTGTCTTTTTGTTATACTTATACTAATGAAAAGAGGAAAATAGTATGAATTGGAATTTAGATGGATTTTATCAAAACGAAAAAGATTATGAAAAGGATTTTGAATCCCTAGGTCACTTAATTCAAGAATTTGTGAAATTTAAAGGGACACTTCATGAATTTGAAAACTTTAAAGCTTATATCCTACATGAGGAAAAAACCATTGAAGTGATGTATCGTCTTTATGGTTATGCCCATTTATCAAGTGATTTAAACTTAAAAGATCAAACACTTCAATCAAGGTATCAAAAGTTATTAATAAAAATGAATGAGTTATCAACCATTACATCCTTTGTCTCACCAGAGGTTATTTCTATTGGTGAGGAAAAGATTATGTCTTTTATTGATCAAGATGAGAAACTAAAAGAGTATGGTTTTCCTTATAAAAAATTATTTAAACTACAAGCACATGTCTTATCCGATAAAGAAGAAAAGTTATTATCAAACTTCTCTCCAATCGGTAATGTACCTACACAACTTTATCAATCTCTATCTTTAACCGATAGAGTGGATGAAAAAGTGACACTATCCGATGGTAAGGAATTGGTTGTAAATACTTCTAATTGGAGAAGCATTTTACCAACACTTTCTAATAAAGAAGATAGAGCGCTAGTATTTAGTGCTGCGTTTAAACGCTACAAAGACAATAAAGATGCGTTTGCCGCTACGTATAATTTAGTATTGCAAAACATGGCAAGCCACTATAAATCTAGAGGTTATAAAAGTGCATTAGAATCAAAACTTGAAGCGAATAACATTCCATTGGATGTCTTTTTAACCCTAAAAGATACGACTTATGAATCAAATGAACCTGTAAGAAGGTATATTAATCTAAGAAAAAAATATCTAAACCTAGATGATTATCACACTTACGATCGTTTCTTAACCTTAATTGATAATCCAAAGACTTATACCTATGAAGAAGGCAAATCATTATTCTTTAAATCTTTAGAAGGGTTGGATAGTGAATTTGTTGAAAAACAAAAACAAGCACTTTCTGAAGGCTATGTGGATGTGGAAATGAAGGATGGTAAGCGCACAGGTGCTTATTCAAGTAGTTTATATGGTTTCCACCCATATATTCTACTCAATCACGATAATACCCTAGACTCTGTCTTTACAACCGTTCATGAAGCGGGTCATAGTGCACATTCCTTATTTGCGAGTGAAACACAACCACTAGCTACACATAGATATACGATTTTTGTAGCCGAAATCGCATCTACATTTAATGAACGCTTATTAGCGGACTATATGTTAAAACATTCAAAGTCTAAAGAAGAAAAGATTACCATTATTGAACATGAAATCGATGGTATAATGGCTACATTTTATAGACAAACGCTCTTTGCTTCATTTGAATATGAAGCCAATAAATTAGTTGAACTAGGCATACCATTAAATAGTACGAACTTATCAAAAATAATGATTGATTTATACCAACATTATTACGATATTGACATTACCAAAGAAGACGGGAAATCCTATGTTTGGGCGTATATCCCTCATTTATTTAGAACACCTTTTTATGTATATCAATACGCTTCTAGTTACGCTGCAAGCCTAAAAATATATGAAGATGTAAAACAAGGGGTTCATGGTAGTATGGATAAATATATTAAATTATTAAAATCAGGGGGATCTGACTATCCCGTTACTCAGGCTAAAGATGCAGGTGCAGATTTAACCAAAAAAGAGACTTATTTAGCCGTTGTGAATCGTTTTAATGAGCTTATTGATGAATTAGAAGCATTACTTAATGATTGACAAAACCACATTAAACCATTACAATAAAGTATACGATGAAGTAAGATAAGTAACCTTATCAATCGGTTTTATAGAGACTAGGGGATGGTGGAAACCTTAGAAACCAGATAGGATGAAATTGGGCTTATGGAGTATAAAAAAACGAAGGGCTAGGAAACTAGAACTAAGGTGGCACCGCGCTATTATGCGTCCTTAGACAACTAAGGGCGCTTTTTTTATTCATTTTTAGGAGGTATTTTATGAGATTAGTATCAGGTATTCAACCCTCGGGAAGTATTACATTAGGTAATTATTTAGGGGCTATTCGGCAATTTATCAAACTACAAGACGAACTAGACGCAGAGTTCTTCTTCTTTATTGCGGATCTACATTCCATTACCGTTCCACAAGACAGACAAGCACTAAAGAAAAACATTAGATCCCTTGCCGCTCTTTATTTAGCGTGTGGTTTAGATAAAGAAAAAGTGACACTTTTTATTCAAAGTGAAGTTCCAGAGCACACGATGTTAGGTTATATTATGGAGTCAACCGTTTATATTGGAGAATTAAGACGGATGACTCAATTTAAAGATAAATCTCTAAAACAAGGTGAAGGGATTCGAGGTTCTTTATTGACTTACCCAGCATTAATGGCTGCAGATATTTTATTATATGATGCAAATATCGTACCAATTGGTGATGATCAAAAACAGCATTTAGAGCTAACGAGACTACTGGCTGAGAGATTTAACACTCAATATGGAGATACTTTTGTCGTTCCAGAGCCACATTATCCTAAAGAAGGTAAACGAATTATGAACCTTCAAGAACCCACTAAGAAGATGAGTAAAAGTGATGAGAATCAAAAAGGCGTGATTTTCTTATTAGATGATATTAGACAAACAAAAAATAAAATAAAAAGTGCGATTACAGACTCAGATACCTCTATTAAATACGACAAAAAGCACAAACCAGGTATTTCTAACCTAATAGATATCTATATTTCTATTACAGGTGAATCCATAAAAGACATTGAAGCAAGATATAAAGAGTCTAATTATCAACAATTTAAAGAAGACCTAGCCGACTTAGTAGAAAAAACCATTACACCAATTCAAGAAAGATATCATGAGATATTAAAGTCAAAAGAGTTAGACCTTATCTTGGATGAAGGTAGAAATAAAGCTCAATTTGTAGCAAGACGTAAAATGGATAAGGTGTATCGAAGGATGGGTTTAAAACGATAATATAATTGTTTGCATTTGCGAATATTAACAAACGGTATGTTCGAGTTCACGGACACGAGCGCATATATAGGCGCCTGTGTGTCGTGAATTCTTTTTTTTAGTTCTTTTTATCGCATATCTACAGGCTATATACATGTTTTTAGTGAAAGTTTACAAAAGAAATATGGAAAATTGAAAACCTTTTCATAATGTAGTAATATGTCAGTGAAAACTAGTTTTATTTAATAAAGTAAAATAATATATTCGCTTGTGCGAATAAAAAAGGAGGATTTATGAAAAAGTTTTTATCGATTATTGGTGTTTTCTTACTTGGCTTATTTTTATTTGCCTGTGGTAAAACACAAAAGGTTGAACCTTCATTTGATGGTCAACCAACGGCAGTAAAAACAACCGTTGAAGGTGAAATTTTACTGAATGCGAAAGCAAAATCGGGTGTTGTTCACTATGCAGTGTATGCGAGTGGTGAAAAAACAGCTGCCGAAGTTAAGGAAGCTAAAGACGCTTTGAAAAAAGGTAGTGCTGCTTCTCATAGTGATGTTAAACTTGCATTAACTGCTGGTGAGACATATGTTGTATTTTTAGTTGTAGAAGAGAAAAATACATTTAGTGATGTCGTTAAAATTAGTGTAACGACACATAAAGAAGAAAGTGTTACGACTATTAACTTCGGTTCTATCGCTATTATTAGTGGTGATGAAGATGGAACAATTAAAGTAAACATGACCACCCAAGGACTTGGAACAATTTCTTATGTATTAATTGAAAAAGGTATGCAAGCACCTACAGCACAGCAAATCATTGCCGGTGTTGATTATGAAGAGGTTACTGTTGTAAATCAGGATAGTAAAGAATCGTTTACAAACCATATTGTTGCTGACCTTACACCAGGGGCTGAATATACACTTTATGCCGTGGTTCATGATGGTGAAACACTTAGTAGTGTTCGTAATGTAAATGTTATTGCCAAAGAAACTGTTGAAGTTGTCGATAAGGGTTCTGGTACAGAGGAAGATCCATATGTTATCTCAACTATTGAAGACTTAGAACAAGTCGGTCAAGGTAGTTATGCTATTACAAACAGTGAGTGGAATATGGATAATTACTACGTACTTGGTAATGATATTGATTTAACCACTAAGTATGGTGAAGGTAAATTATCTTGGCCAGTACTTGGTGCTGATGCTCAGGGTTCACGCTTTACAGGTCATTTTGATGGTAAAGGCTTTAAGATCATTGGTCTTTATATCGGTGTTGAATCTGAGGCTCATAATTACCGAGCGTTATTTGCGGCATCTGAAAAAGGCTCTGTAATGAAGAATATTATCTTCGTTAACCCGATTATTAATGGTGTTGACGTTGTTGAAAACACTTCTACCCACGCAACCGGTGTAGCGATTGCTTATTCTAAGAGTAAGCTTGAAAACATTCAAGTTATTAATGGTGATGTTAAAGCCGGCTCTAGAGTTGGTGGATTAGTGGGCCGAATTTATGAAGAAGGCGATATGACAAACATCTATGTTGAAGCGGTTGTTCGTGGAGACAATAGAGTTGGTGGTATTGCGGGTGTTGTTGATGTTGCGGATGCAACTCCAAGTGCGATTACCTGGAGAAACATTGTATTTGTAGGTGAAGTTTATGGCGGATCTGATTATACAGGTGGTTATGCAGGTTATGTTAGGGGTATAGATTTAGCTAACGCCTTTATGACAGGTTATGTTGAAGGCGATAAAAACGTTGGTGGTGTATTAGGTTTTTATCAAAAACGTGGTGGTAACAATTCTGTGACTGCTAAAGTGGATAAAGTGGTTGTAAAAGCAACGGTTGTTGGAAAATCAAGTGATACGCGTACAGGTTTAGTGATTGGACAAAAGAGTACATCTAACTTAGGAACACCTGAAGCTGAAGCATTATTCCTACTAGGTGATACTTATCATGTTCAAGGATCTCAAGTGGTAAGTGGTGGACACGCTGCCGCTGTTAATGGTGAATTAATTACACTAGTACAAGCTAAAGATGCTGCATTCTATCAAGCATTATTCATTGATTTTGATACTTCTTGGGTCATTAATGAAGGTATGGAAAGACCAATTATTAAAGACACACTTGATGAAGGAAAATTATTATCACACGATTTACCTATCATCGTTACTGACGATATTAAAACGGGTGAAAATGAGTATCAAATTATCGTTAACATCACTTCAAATGATACATCAGCTAGAATCTACTTTATAATTAACGAAAGTGAAACAGCAACTCAAGACGAAATATTAAACCCTGGCGAAACTGTTGAATCCGGTAGTGGAATAAATATTCAATCGGTGTCAAATATGGAAAAAGCCGATCATACGTATTACGTTCACTACTTTGCTAAAAGCGCTATGCAAGAATCTAAAGTGGTAAGCAAAGCTGTTAAATCGGCTCCTGAAGCACAGTTAACATTTAATGTCACTGCTGTTATGGGTGAGGCGGAAGGTTCAGTGGATTTAGCATTGGTTGATTCTTCTCATGAAGCAACGATTTACTATTTAGTTTTACCAGCAACCAATGAAGCACCTACTACTGTTACGATTAAAGAAGCAAATAACGTATTAACTACGGCCGCTACTTTAGCGTTAACCGCAGGTGAAAGTTATAAAGTTTATTTCTATGGTGAAAAAGCATCTGGTGAAAATCATAGTGACGTAGTTGTTAAAGAAGTTATAGCTAAACCAGCTGAAAGTGCACCATTTGAAATAGTTTCTACAAAATTAGAACCTACTGAAGTACGTGGTGAACTTCGTTTAGAAGTTGTAACATCGCATGTAGCTGATGTTAAATACATTGTTCAACTAGCCAATGAAGAGGCGCCTTCTGCTGAAACAATAAAAACTTCTGGGCAAACATATAGTGATGTTACCCTACTTCCACTAGTTGGTGGTGCAGGCACTGAATATAAAGTATTTGTTGTAGCAACCTACGAATCAGAAGATAAAACATCTACTGCTTCTGGTACTACAAGAAGGGACTTATACAATGGTGAAACGCCAGCTTCACAAGGTCCATTTAATATTTATCATTTGGAAGACTTAGAAGATTTTGCAAGTGTATTAGATGCCAATAGACGTAAAGCTAACCTTGTATTCCATGCTGATATCGATATGAGTGAATCTTATGGTGAAGGTTTGAAAGTTTGGACACCTTATGGAAACAATACATTTAAGTATGTTGGTACCATTGAAGGTAACAACCATACCATCAACGGTCTATATGTGAACTATTTAAATCCAAACAATAATGAAGGTGTCGGATTTATTGGAACTACAGATAATGGCTTCAAAGCTTACGATTTAACATTTACGAATGTAGATATCACTGGTAATTACTCTATTGGTGTATTAGCTGGATATGCTAAAGCAACTCATGTTAAAAACGTTCATGTCAAAGGCGGTACAGTTACTGCATTAAACGCTGATTCTGATTCTAGAGTAGGTGGTTTATTAGGTAGACTAAATACCAATAGTGGTACTGACGTTGTTGAAAATTCTTCAACAGATGTTACTGTTACAGGTATAAAAGCAGTTGGAGGTATTGTAGGCCATGTTGACTATTCTGCGGATGCCGCAACTGGAACATTAACCATTAAGAATGTTATCTCTTATGGTGATGTTGTTGGTACGGGCATTGCGGAACAAATTGGTGGTGTTGTTGGTTATCTAAGAGCAACCCTTGAAAACGGTGTGTCTTACGGAACAGTTAGTGGTACTAAGAACGTAGGTAATATCGTTGGCTATACCCAAAATAGACACGCAACTTTGGGTGCACCCTATGCATCTATTTCTAAATCCTATTCATTTAGTTCAAGTGAAAACCCGTTATTTGGCTATGTTCAAGAAGACCGTGGTTTGATCGCAAGAGAACATAACTACCAAGTTGTTGAAACCGTGACAGACGCAAGTATTGAAATTAGTCTTGTGGATGTACTTAACACAAGCAACTGGGGTACTACTGTTTATTTAGACCCTGCTATTTGGGAAGTTGTCGAAAATAAATTAGTTTTAAAATAAAATATTTAATTGGCCCAATGATTTGGGCCTTTTAACTGAAAATTGGTGATAAAATGAAAAAAATATTAATTGTTGTTACAAGTTTATTAAGCATCCTATTAGTAGGGTGTAATAAAAAACCTGCGACACCTGGTGATGAAGATGAGGATAAACCGATTGTAACTGAACCAGGCAAAGATTATGAAGCGTTGTTTGTAGGAAAATGGGGAATGCCTGGGTTACATGATGAAGATAGAAACCCTGTAACATTACCCACACCACAAAAAGTTAGTGGTCTTACATCGGATGTGACATTATTTGGTGCTAAAGCAAACGACCCTAGTTTTGATAATTATCAAGCCTTTAAACAGGCAATTGAAGGGGCTGTTGAAGGTGATGAGATTTTTGTTCCAAATGGTATTTATTACTTTAGTGGGGCAGAAAACAGAGATGGTTATTATACCCATATTCATTTAAAAAGTGGCATCGTTTTAAGAGGGGAGAGTAAAGAAGATACTATTTTAGTTAGCCTTCATACAGAATATTCAAACCAAAATCGTGAAACCACGATTCTTTCAGCGTTAAATAGTAAGAATATTGTGATTAAAGATTTAACACTTACATCAGATACATCAGATGATGCCTTACCTGACCCCAATAACTCAGGTTTACAATCCAATATATTTAGCGCACCTAAGTATGCGATTTCCATTGATTCGCCTAAGACTTCTGCTGACCTTGATAATCAAACGCATAATATAGTGGTTGATAATGTTGTGGTTGAGAAGTTTCAACGTATGGGAATTAGAGTGGCTCGTTCAAGAGAGATTACCATTTCCAATTCAACGTTTAAAAAGGCGGTGAATTTAGGTGGTGGTGGTAATGGGTATGGTATTACCATTCAAGGTAGGGGTCATGGCGTTGATGTCACAGGCACTACAATGGATACAAAGCACAACCATATTACCAACAACCACTTTGAGGGACCCTATTTGAGACATGGAATCATTGTTCAGTATTACGCCCATCATAACTTAATTGAAAATAACTTATTTACCGACAATTTATTAGATGCGATGGATTTACATGGTGAAGATGAATACGGTAATGAGATTAGACATAATACTTTTAAAAATACCCGCCGCGGGGCAGGTATTGGGGTAGGTAACAGTGGAGCAACCCATGATGCGGCTGGTCCAAACAACTACATTCACCACAATACCATTGAAGGTGGTTTACGAGGTATCGATGTGATCTTAGGCAGCCCTAAGACGGTGATTGTTCATAATATTATTAAAGATTTAACGGAAGATAAGAGTTTTGGTATAAGGCTTAATAATGCGCCTAACACATATATCATGCATAATGAAATATCCAATATCACAGGCAATAACGCTTATGGTATTCATGCGAGTTATTATTATGATCCGTTTAATCCTGAGGTAGGTATTCCAAGTGGATTATTCATTAAGTCAAATACATTTAGTGATGTGAAACATGGTGTTTATGTTGAAACAGACGATGGAACACTTACCTATGAAGACAATACATTTAAAGGCGTGTTCACTTATGAGTTTAAGAGTGATAAAGATACATTTACCATCCCAGAAAAATCAACACTACTAGATCCAGTTAGTGGTTATACTTCTGCGGCAATTGATTCTAACTTTATTACGACTGAGGCAAGAAATTATCCTCAAAGTCAAAAAAATATGAAGTTAAAAACAAGTTTAATTGAACCTCAGTTTAACAGGATGGTTTATATGAAGTTTGATACAACTGAAGCGCCAACATCTTATGATAAAGTTTACCTATCTTTTAGTGCAAAAGCCCAAGAAGGTAAACCAACAATATCGATCCACTCTACTACAGATTGGACGGATTGGAAAGGTTATGAGTTAACTTGGGATAGTGCTTTATTTAGAGAAGATGATTTAGCGATAAGTAAAAATGAAGATGAAATGAAACTCAGTTTATTCCATTCATTTACTTTCCCAATTGCAGTTTATGAGTTTAATACCTATTATATTGATGTTACAGAGGCGTATAAGGCGCTTGGTTCAACCCTATTTACTTTGATCTTTTCCAATGACTTAATTGAAGAGATTTATATGGAAGTATACAATCATGAACAAACGGGTTCCAACCAACATCCTAAACTCATTTTTACAGGAGGTGCTTAAGATGAAAAAATTAATCTTTTTAATACCCCTACTACTGATGTTAGTGGGGTGTCAAGATAAAACGGTGTATGTCGATGGACCTCGTTACAACCAAGTGAAACTCTCAACAGGTAGTGAACGAGGCTCTCTACAAATCGTCATTAATGCCTTAAATAGTGATACCGATATCTATTATGTACTCTTAGAAGGCAAAGTAGATACACTCGATATTGAAGAAATAAAAAACCCAACCATCCAAACCGTGGATAAAGGTAGCGTTAAAGGGATTGTTAATAAAACCATTAAAGACTTAGGAGATGATAAGGATTTTAGTGTGTTTGCGGTCATGGAGTTAAATGGCTTTCATTCAGAAGTAATCCATTCAACGATTCGTACGATGACAGAAGCCGAAGCGCTCATTCAAGGTGATGGTAGTGAGGAAAATCCATTTATTATTAGCGAGGCCTGGCAATTAGCGTTAATTACTACGGGCGAATATGGCTTTGGTGATGATAATTACTATGAACTTGCAAATGATATTGACTTATTAGAAGCGGGTTATAATAGTAAAAACCCTTGGATACCTATTGGCAAACAAAATGGTGCTAACCGAAAGTTTGGTGGGGTATTTAATGGCAATGGTTATACCATTAGAAACCTAGTCATTCGTGATAATGGGGGGACTGAAAAGTGGGGATTATTCCAAGAAACAAAACTAGATGGTATTATTCATGATCTTCATTTTGATAGTGTTGATATCAACGTTGAAGGTTTTAGAATCGCAACCGTTGTTGGCTATTCTAAGGGGAGTTTATATAATGTTACAGTAAAAAACGCTAACATTGTTCAACCGACTGGTGAAGGACAAGTTGGTGGTATCGTTGGTGCATTTTATGAAAGTGGTGCGATTATAAAAGCCTCATTCCATGGTGATATAAAAGCCGATGGTAGACGTGTTGGTGGTATTGTTGGTGCCGCTACTTCAAGTGGGGGTTATGATCAAGTCAGTATTAGTGATGTTTATTTTGAAGGTAGTATTACAGGTAGTTCTACATTATCTAGACAATACGGCGGTGTTTTAGGTGCCGGTAGTGGTGTAGCTATACGTAGAAGTTTAGCAAAAGCCGATATTAAGGCGGTAAGACAAGTTGGTGGTGTAGTAGGCTACAATGAAGGTATTGCTGCCTATGATGCGATCCATGAAGACTTAGTTTACTTAGGTGGCATACTTCATGCCGATGGCAGTGACGGTAATACAACCGTTCAAATCGGGATGGTTGTTGCGGACATAGGTATTAGTAAAGGTGATTATCAAGTTTCAAATACGTATGCCGACGAAGATAGTATGTATACCTCTTCTTCCAGCAATTCATCAAGACGTGTAGATGGCACTTTAGTAAATAAAGATGTTTTTAAAACGATGGCGTTTTATGAAGAATTTTTACCAAACTTTAATTTTATCAATGTTTGGGCATTAGTTGAGGGTATTCCTACCCTTAAAATTGAGGTGAAATCATGAAAAAAATAACGTTGTTGTTCATGTCATTTTTATTAATAATTTTGGCTGGATGTGGGAAGACACATTATGAATTAAATGAGCCCACCAATAGGACAACCTATGAAGAGGTTAAAGCCTTCGCAGACAACTTAGTGCTTGATATTAATCACGATGAGGTAAGAAATAACTTATACTTACCTAAGAAAACAGAAAACCCACTCATGTTTGTTACATGGCGTAGTGACAGTCCTAAAGTGATTAATGATCAAGGTCATGTAACAAGACCAAATGCGGGTGAAGATTCTAAGAAGGTCACACTCACCGCAACCATTACTTTAGGTGGAACACTGATAGAAAAAGACTTTCTCTTAACCGTTTTACCACTAGCTAGTGCGGCTGAAGGTACACTCGATGAGGATTTAAACGATTTTGTATTGTATCCTTTTGATACCATTGATACAGATTTAATTATTTTACCAAGGGTAACAAATAGAGGCACATACATTGAATGGGAAACATCAGATAGTAGTATTATTGATTTAGAGGGCAATGTCTATTTACCTAAGGAGGGCGAGGCAGATAAAGAAGTGACACTTTCCGCAACCTTTACTTTAGGTGGTGCGATGAAGTTTAAAGACTATACTTTTAAAGTTACTAAAGAAAAAAAGGCTTCTCTTCATATTAATGAAGATGACCCTAGAATTTTAAATAAAGTACATGTAGATGAAAAGATTGGCTTTTTAAGGGCATTATTGAATGCCAAACCGGGTGATGCGATTATTGTAGCACCTGGTGTGTATAACAGTGTCAATATCGAAATGAAAAATGGTGGCACGAAAGAAAACCCTATCTTTATTATGGGAAGTCCCGATGGGAAGACGTTTATTGAAGGTGAGTCACAAATCAATATTAATGCCGATCATGTGGTTATCGCAAACTTCACATTCCAAAACGGGCACCCATCTACCGATAGAGGTGCGGTTTGGTTAGAGGGCGATCACTTAAGAATGACCAACATCATGTTTTATCAATTTGAACAAATTGGTCTTGATTATAAATGGGTTTCTATGACTGGTAAGTTTCATGAACTTGACCACAACACCTTTGATGGAAAGAAAACGGGTGGTGCGTTATTAACCGTTTGGAGAGATGACATTGATTATCAATTCCATACCATTAGAAACAACATCTTTAAAAACTATGAAGATGCGGGTGGAGCAAACGGTTATGAAACGATTCGTTTAGGAACGTCTACTTACTCTCAAAGTGATGGGTTTATCACTGTTGAGGGAAATTATTTTGAAAACGTAAATGGTGAGATTGAAATTATTAGTGTTAAAAGTGGTCGAAATATCATTAAAAATAACACCTTTAAAAACTCACTTGGTCATATTACACTAAGACATGGTAAAAATAACTTAGTTGAAAATAACGTAATCCTTGGTGGGCATATTCATGATACAGGTGGCGTTAGAATTTATGATGGTGGGCATATTGTTAGAAATAACTATATTGAAGCAGTGACTTCTTCTAGTAACACTAGAGCTGGAATCGTTATTCATTCAGGCGTTAATAATGCCGGTGAAAACACGGTACTAAACGCTCAATGGACCCCTTATTATGTCTATATCTATAACAATACCATCATTGACTCAAAACAAAGTTTATTGTTTGGCGGAAAATACAGTCGTCCAAGTAAAGATGTTACTTTAGAGAATAACTTTATTATCGCTAAAGATGGTGAATTTGTCGCAAGATACGATAAATTGCCTGAAGATGTCACATTTATTGATAACTATTTTTATAGTAATAAAGGTTATAGTGGTGGCGGTGCAATTAACCCTGGTGTCTTACCAAGTGGTATTCGTTTTAGTAATGACCTACCTACCATCGAAAGAGTAAATGGACTTAAGTTACATCAAACCTATGGTGCACAAGACTTACAGATCATTAATGAAGTTGATGTGGGCATCTTATGGGATTAAAAAAAACTGTCAGAACATCTGACAGTCTTTTTTTTTAAAGTAAGTCTTGTCCACCGTTAATTTGAACGATTTCTCCTGTAATAAAGCTTGCTTTATCAGAAACTAGGAATGAAACAACCGTAGCTACTTCTTCTGGTTCACCAAAACGTTTCATTAAGATGTTGTTTTTCCATGATTCAAATAATTGTGGGTTGTTTTGCTTTGTCGCTGCGTGGAATGGTGTATCAATTGTTCCAGGGCTTGCCGCATTAACACGAATGCCATATTCAGCTAAGTCTTTAGCCATAGCTCTTGTTAATAAGACGATTGCACCTTTACTTGTTCCATAAATACCTGCACCAGGTCCACCTGCATTATAACTTGCGTTTGAAGCGAAGTTAATAATTGAAGGGTTTGTTCCTTTCTTTAAATAAGGAATACTTGCTCTAGATACGAAGAATGCACTATCTAAGTTAAGTGCCATTACACTTCTATAGAACTCTGTAGTCATTGTTTCAAAACGGCTTCTTCCACCGAGTCCACCTGCTGCGTTAATGAGCGCATCAATATGACCAAACTTTTCGCCAACTTCTTTGATATGTTTGTTGACTTCAACTTCATTTGTAGCATCAAATAATCTAAATTCAGCTTCAATACCTAAGTCATGAAGTTCTTTAAGGCATTTTTTACCTTCGTCTTCAAAAATACCATTTAAGACAATATAATAACCGTCTTTCCCTAATTGTTTTGCGGTTGCAAAACCAATACCTCCTGTACCACCAGTAATTACTGCGATTTTTTTCATGTTTAATCCTCTCCTTTATTCTTTTATAAAATCTTCTCTATGTGGTGTAAATATATCCAATAATACGCCCTTTTCTAAACACACTGCCCCATGCAATATATTTGAAGGCATATAAATGGTATCGCCTTGTCTAACAACTTGTTTTTCATCACCTACACTAAATTCAAATGCACCACTTAAAACATAAGTAATTTGTTCATGAACGTGTTGGTGTGGTGTCCCAATACCGCCTGTTTCCATGTAAACTTCAACGACCATCATGTTTTTATCATAAGCTAGAATACTTCTAGATACTTTATCACTTAAAACGTCAAGTTTCATGTCTTCTTTTTTAAAGAAATAACTCATCCTATTCCCCCCCTTCTTTTTGCCAATCCATTCTAAATTTAGTCAACAGTCCTTTATGTCTAATCATTAGTGTTGTTCTAAAACGGTTGACTGGATTGTCATAGGTTTTCATAATATATAATTTGGCTCCATTGTATAGGTGAACTCTTGATTTTATGATTTGATCACCGAGTTGCCATAAAATATCTATTTTCTTTCTTCTCGTGCGCACAAGATGCACATCTTTAA
The DNA here is from genome assembly GCA_964387195.1 of uncultured Acholeplasmataceae bacterium. Taxonomy (GTDB): domain Bacteria; phylum Bacillota_I; class Bacilli_A; order Acholeplasmatales; family UBA5453; genus DUQU01. The sequence continues at coordinate 39,739 of CAYLVT010000001.1, read as the reverse complement.
TGTGTTGATACCCAAAATTATCATAACCAATATTCGCCTTAGATAAGGGTAGTTCAGTTAACATGGTTGCTTCGCTGTGGAAAAAGTAATCTTTATTTACCACTTTATCTGATTTAACGATAAAGGTATCCATAAAGCCATTATCTAGCATTTTAATAGTCCGCTCATAATCAATATTTGCTAATGGATTTGATTTTAATACGTGCTCTAAATCAACTCTACCCTTTATAACATCATCCGCCTCTTCATGCGATAAATTCATGAAACGGATTAGGTATTTATACACTTCATCTAAGTTCATTCTTGTTAACATGCTTTTAATATCTATTTCGCTTTGATAAACATTATCGGCACGTGTTTTAATATAATCACTTCTAAAGTTAACTGTCTTTCCAGGACGCATACTAATTTGGTTTTTACCATCCACTACTACGGTTGAATGGCTTGTTGTCATTCGGTGCCACTCATTACACAACTCGGCGCCATAACCAGCATTGGATAAATCTCTTGTTAACATATGCTTATCCCAAAGCACTTCGATATTCATTTTATCTGGATGGGCATGAGATGGTCCATTATGTCCATATTTAATAAAGACATTTAAGTCATTTTTTCTTAAGATTGCGAATTGACTGGTTTTAAAGTTATGCGCTTCTTGAGTGACCTTGTTATATTTAGATAAATCAATTTCTGGAATCAGTGTTAAGCGTTCTAACGAGATTGTATTGTTGTAATAATATGGCCTTGATAAAGGTAGTTCAACACGTTCAATCGGTTTATTTACAATGTTTTTTAATAAATCGCCAACTTTGCTATCCTCGCCATAAACATAGGTAGCCATATCATAGATATAACTATATGTTTTTAAATTAATATTAGGCCAACCATCATTTGGATTTGGTAATATACCATTACTAAAAGCGTATTGATAAGCGCTGTGAAGCATATCTTCGATTGTATTGGTGTAGGATTTATTCATTTGATAATTGTATTCTTTTGAGAATACCAAACTATTTAATAGCCCTTCTAAGGTAAAGAAGTTATAATGAATGGACCCTTCAAACCAGAAGAAATCTTTTGTAACACCTTGTTTGATTTGGTTGTATAATCCAAACTCATCAAACAAAGCCTCATTGACCATATCATAATTATTAACAAACAATCCTAAGTTAAGTAGTGCACTGTTTTTCCAGCAAGGGATGTTATGAATCTTATCAATTTGTGGTTTAATAAGCTTATAAAACTCTAAAACCGTTTCTTGAATAATCGTAATACTTTCATGAGTTAGATGTTCTTTAACAATCTGCAATCCATTAAAGAAACGAATGAAGAAAATTGATTCATTTAAGCCTTGTGGCATAATCCTTCCACAACCCCAAGGGACGTTGTCTTCTTCACTAAATACATCACCATTTTTATCATGTCTTAAAAACTTTAGATAGTTTTTGAAGTAGTATTTAATCATGCGTTCAATGTAATTAATAAAGGTTACATCTTTTGTACTTTCGTATAGTATCGCGCTTTTCCAAACATTTAGGGATACTTCGTTTCGGTAATAATAAACCCAAACCCCATCTAATAATTCACTTTCATAAATTTTTCCACACATACTACATTTATGATGCTTAGGTGAATGAAGATCAAACTCGAGTAACCCACCATCTTCTTTACAAAAGTAATGGTGTCCCCAGTGAGAAATATGGTTATAATCATCATTAAAATTATCAAAAAACGCTCTTACTTCATGATCCATTACATGAAGCATATCAATATATTCTTGATTTGCTTTTAAAATAGATTCATTTTTTTTATAATCAAACATGCTTTTTCACCTATCTTTTATATACTTTCTTATCATAGACATAGGTTTGTGTTTCAACGTGTCTATTTTTTGTATATTTAAACATAAGATCTTTATCACTAAAAATAAAACTATCGATAAATTTACCATTTTGAATAAATAACTCATTGTCTTTATACACGATATCTAACTCTTTAAAAGCTAATACGGTTAAGAACACCTGTTTATGACTTTTAGTGGATTGATATCTTGCGTTAAACATTGTTTTTTCTTTAAAGATATCCGGCTCTTGTGTGGTATAAATTGTTTTAATATACTTTTCATCTATGAACTTCTTTCCTTGTTTAGGTAGAATATTATGAATGTATAAATTATCAATCTTAAACCCATAAGAGGTTAAAGAGGGCATTTCTTCTAAGTGAAGATTAAAATTATAGTGATGCATATCACTACTTTCAATCACATCTAAAATAATGACATAATCAAAGTTAGGGATTAAAAATAAGCGTTGTGCATCGATAATGTTTGCATCCAGTGCGTATGTGCCACTTAATTCACAATGATAAAACAAAATATCATCGATATAGTTTTGATAAATCACCGAACCAAAACTTTTCGTTTCATTACCAACTCTTGATTTAATACTGCTTGAATATACATCAGTAACGTCTTCAACATCACACCCAAAGTGTTGTGGTGTGATTACGTTATGATCTTTTAAGAATAAGTTTCTATTATACCCATCATCGGTTACTAAAAATTGGTTATCTTTAATTAACACAAAATGTCCGTTATCTGGGTGGTGATGCGATAACCCAAACGCATCAATACCACTTTCTTTTAATTTGAATAAGTTAATAAATTGTTTATTACCACCAGGATTTGAACACTTAGCGCTAAACATATAATCTTGATGAAAAGACTTTAAAGATACAAGTCCTAAATCCTCAAAATATTGATAATTTTGATATTCACTTAATTGTTCCCTTTTCACTTTTGGGTTATACCATAATAAAGCTAAGCCTATTTGCGCTTTTATCCCAGGTTTAATATGAGATAGTTCTTGCTCTTCATCGTAAAACTCTAACACTTTATCACCCATAGCTTGAGCGTAGGGGTTATTGTATTCACTTGCAAACTTATAATACATCGCAACACTATGTGAACTTCTTGTATCGTGCGTATCTCCAAAGGTAATCGCTTGTTTTAAGTCTGGTAAGGTTTGACTCATTTTAAAATCAAACGTGTTTTGTAAAAATTGGCTTTCTTTAAAGTAGTCTTTTCCATTTGTTTCTTTTAAAATATCCGCAATAACTAATAACCACATGACGCCATAATGCCAATAAGAGGTGCCTTCATAGTTAGATCCATCTTCTGCAAGTAGTGAAAAAACCGTTTCAAAATTAACAACTGCATCTTCTAACCACATACGTGTATCATATATATCTTTTAATATATAACCTGCGGTATATAAACCGGTCATATTAATCCAGTTATGATTTTGATAATATCTTGTAGACCATCCTTTACCATAAGTGTTTTTTCGATAATCATACATAATTGTGCCATGTTTATAAAGTTTTTCTTCAATTTGTTTGGCTTCTTCTTCACTTAGGTATGGATATAGGTATTTATACCCTAGTGATAAACCAAACAAAATCCAAGATGCACTTAAATCCACATTTACCAAATAAGCATGTCCCCATACCTCATAGTCTAGGACGGTTTTAATAAAGCGTTTTGCTTCTTTTAAGTATGATTCATCTTCACTTATAACATACAATAAACTTAAGTTAAAAATAGCCATCCCCATATAGGTTGTTGATTCTTTAGGTGGGGTGGGTGAGAGTTTCATTTCTTTGTAAAACTCCCCTTGTCTTATCAGTTCATTGTATAAGTGTAGCTTATCGGTTTTTACATCTTTCTTTAATTTTTGAATGTCTAAATTTATAATCATTTTTAAATCCTTTTTCTTTTTTTTGCGATTGCTGTAATGGGAAAGTAAAACAAACTAAAGTACATACCATAAAATAAGGAAAAGCTAAATGGTTCTAACATAAGCATATGTACCTCACTTTTATAGCCCATATTTTCGATAATAACGTTTATTAAAACATAGGTTAACCAAATGCATATCGTAATAACAACCATAATTATAAAATGCGTCATATTACTTAATACTTTAAGCCAAATGGGTTTATCTTTATGAGGTTTTAAAATGTCTAATCTGGTTGCAAAAGCGCCTTTTATTACCATGTTTACAATAAATCTGTTGGCTAGGAATAAAAACAACGCAAGTAAGAAGATTAACCTAACAATAAAGATATCATCCGCACCTTCAGCACCACCTAGTGGGGTAAAGGCAACCATAAAGCAAACCATGCCCGCAACCCACATTCTAATAAGTAAGGCTTTTAACTCCTCATAGAGTGGTTTCTTGGGTTTGTTCATCTTTTTTATCTCTTCTTATTTGTAAAATCAAGAATATCATCACAACAACATACACAGAAAAACCTATTAACATTAAGATAAAACTACCTAAAACGTCACTGTATTTTTGAATGCCATCTGGGTTCATCATTTTTAATAAATAGATTGTACCAAAACCAATGGTTGCAAAGATACTGACAAAGGCGCCGATGATTCTTGGAAGTGTTTTTGCTCTTAATACGTTAAATATCGTAATTAACGCAAATAAGATGAATAAGAAATTAAACATCCCAATACCAACACTACTCATACCACTTGTATAGTTCGGTGCACCGACTTCTTTTGAGGTTACTTTAACTAAAACAAGGGCTTGAATGTGAATGTTTGAAAAGGCCAATTGCGTTAAACCATTAACCGCTGCGATGAAACTAGCTACTTTACCAGGAGATTCAGTTATTAATAGTTTAAGTCTTGTTATAAGTGATTGTTTTTCTACTTTATACATGACGATCTCCTTTATAATTTAATTGTGTTTCAACATCAAAATATTGTGCTTTTTCCATATCAAAAGCAATGTGTGCGGTTTGGTTATCATAAACTCTATTTGAATCCACTGAGGCAATAAAGCGTTCATTTCCATAAACTAACCTCAGTAGTGTTTTGGCACCAAGCAATTCTTTTAATTCAATATCAGCCGTGATACAAGCTTCATCAATTTGAAGTTTTTCTTCTCGTGTGATTTTAATATCTTCAGGGCGTATGCCAAAGATAATTTTTCTATCGCCAATCAATTTATAATCTGCTTCAGCCATTTTAAGTTTCATGTCATCTTTAATAAAGTATCCATCCTTTATTTCACCTTCAATGAAATTCATGGGTGGTGTACCGATAAAACTTGCGACAAATAAATTAACTGGATGATGATAAATATTATAAGGGGTATCGATTTGTTGTACATGTCCATCGTTCATAACAACAATCCGGTCTCCCATCGTCATTGCTTCAATTTGATCATGGGTAACATAGATGATGGTTGTTTCTAGTTTTTGGTGTAATAACGCGATTTCTCGTCTTGTTTGACCACGCAGTTTTGCATCTAAGTTTGACAATGGTTCATCCATTAAAAACACGGTTGCATCTCTAACAATTGACCTACCAAGCGCCACTCTTTGACGTTGACCACCAGATAAGTTTTTAGGATATCTGTTTAATTCTTTCTTTAAATCAACGATTTCACTCGCATCCATAACTTTATCATGAATGTCGTCGGACTTCCATTTTCTAACCGTCATTGAAAAGGCCATATTTTCATAAACACTCATATTGCCATATAAAGCATAGTCTTGGAAAATCATTGCGATATTTCTATCCGCTGGGGCAATATCATTGACTAATTTTCCATCAATGTATAACTCACCCGATGTAATAGACTCTAGCCCAGCAATCATTCGAAGCATCGTTGACTTACCACAACCAGATGGACCTAGTAAGACAATAAATTCTTTATCTTCTATGTTCATATTAAAGTCAAAAACCGCTTGAACACCGTTAGGGTATATTTTATTTACATTTTTTATTTCTAGTTTATGCATAATAACCTCACTTCACTAACTGTGTTTCATCAACCTCAGTTTTTTGAATGTATTTTATTCTGATCCTTGTTTTATAAATTGCAAATACCGCAGAAACACACGCAGCGATAACACCAACAATACCTGAGATTAAAACGGTATTGTAATCACTTTGTTGTATGGCTGGTATGAAGAATAATTGAATACCTAGAAGTAATGCAAACCCAAGGGGTACAAACTGATATTTAGGGTCATAGCTTTTAATTTTTACAGACGTTAAAAACGCAAATAAAATTAAAACGATATTACCCATAGAAAATAAACCTAACATCATATTTATTGGCATACTTCTTAATATAAGTGCTACAAACAAGGATAAACAGGCAATATATAAAAGCATTAAATAAAACGATATTTTATTGTGTTGATACAATAACTTTTCTGGTTTTTTCATAGGGTTTTCACCTCTTGTTTTTTCTTTAAAGTAGAACCAATCGCTTTAACACTATAGGTAATTGTATGTGCTAGTGTTATCAATGTTAAAGCACCATAAATAAACACACCCGCTAATAAATAGTTATTGCCAGGTTGTGTATAGCCCATATCTTCCTGACTAACATATGTAGATTTCCAAGATGTGTCTGTGTTTTCTACAAGTTGATAGAGTTGGTTCGTTTGTAAAAGAGACACCAACATTACCACAAATAAAATAAACCCAATCGATAAATAAATGATTTGTCTTTTTAGAGTTAATTCTTTTTTAAACACACCAATTGCAAATAATGGAACGATTGAAAGCATTGAAACAATGTTTAAAGAAAACACCATTTGATTTGTTTGTTGTGCTTTATCGATCATTGCGGGTATTGAAGCATCTAGATAATCTCTAAAAAAGTCAACCAACGTTACATCCGTTAACATAATTAATGAGTAAACAAATCCAATGCTTGCACTTAATATTAATAACACAAAGAAAATTTTATTTGTTTTCATAGACATCCTTTCTACCCCTAAGTAGGCTATAAATACTTAGGCGTAGAGAGAGCACATGGCTCTCTCATATGTAATTATTTGCCTGTCATTCTCGCGTAAGCTTGACGATAAATGTTAATATATGCAACAACACCTGCTTCAGTATACATGGCTTTAATTTCAGCGGCATTCTTAGGAATACCTGCTTCTGTTGAACCACCGATATAACCAAAGACTCTTTCTGTTAAGCTTGAATCACTGGTCATTGATGTTGTCGTTTCTACAATACTTAATTCATTTGCTGTTAACGCAAATACTGGTGGAACTAATTGATAGTATGGTTCTGGATCTTGGTAACTGTTTTGTTTTACACCTTTACCACCATTTGCGCCATAATATAAATCCCAGCTCCACATACCATTTTCACTTGTTGATTGTAATTCAAAGCCAATCACTTTTTGGTATCCAAGTGGAATTAACGCACCAATGTGGTCTCTTAAGAACGAAGACATATCGCCTTTTGTCACTTCACCAGCTGTGTTAAGTGTCCATTCAGTAAATAAAGGTCCTTTAACACCGTCTGTTGGGTTGGTATATTCTTGATCTTTAACCCATAAATCAGGTGTTCCGTAGTTTTGAACTTTAGAACCTTCTTCAGTAAAGAAATAGTTAAATAACTTAAGTGCTGCGTCTAATTCTTTACCTTTAGTGATGTGGCTAATGCCCCAACCATCAGGTTTAACAACTCTTGTATTTTCAACCCAGTGAATAAATTCACCATCACTAACATGTGTGGTTGTTAGTGGAGGAAGAATTGCTTTAACATCATCTTGTCCTCCGGTTTGTGCGGTTGTAGAACTTGTAAAGTCATAAGTCATAAATCCATAAACTTTATTTGTTTCAACATTATCTTTAAAGATATAGTCACTACGTAAGTTGGTTGTGTTTGCTGCACCTGCAATCTTCTCATCAACTAAACCTTCACTAAAGATTTGACGAAGTCTACCTAAGTTTGCAATAAACTCATCTTCGTAGTAAGAAAATTGTAATACACCATCTTTATCTAAATAGAATTTAGAACCATATGAGTCACTACCATGAACTCTCATACCACCAAAGTACGTCATTAATCGTATGAATTCTTCTCTATAAGTTGTTTGTCTTACAAAGTAAGGCCAAATGGTTGCATCAGCCTTAGCTGTACCAGAAGCTTCTTTAGATAATGTTTTTGGCGAAAGTTTAATGACTCTCCATAAAGCCACTAACTCATCAATATCATATTGAGCGGTTGCACCAAGGTATAGTTGGCTTGGTTTTTCTAGGGATGGGTATGTTGTTTCAATGTATGCTTTTAATGTATTTAAAGCCACTTCTTGTGTTAATACTCCACCAACAGCCGCTGCATTTTGAAGATCAATAACGTTGGTTTCTTTTCTTAAGCCACCATAAGGTAAGTCACTACCTTCTTTCCAATAAGCTTCATAAGCCACATTTAATGTCGCTGTTTCAGTTTCCAGAGCAAACGCTTCGCCTTTAACCTCACCATCTAATAAAGCGGTAACCCAACTATATCTTCCTTCAAACATTCTTGCATAGTTGTTAATTTCTGCAATGTATGGTAGATGATAGATCTTTCCATCACTTGCTGTGATTGCATTTTTCACTAATGGGTTATCTGTTAAATATTTTTTAACATCAGGCATTTTATCTAAGTGTGCTGATAAATCTACAAAGCTACCACTTACACCAGCGTTCATAATACGTTGTCCTAAGTTTGCGCCCCCATGAATATGTGCATTTTCAAAGTTTTGAGATGCCGATAAATCGAAGGTATCTTGAGCTTTTGTGCTCGCATTTGCAACGTCATTGATGTCGATGTTTAACGTTTTTTCAATGTGTTGCCAAACCGGTTTTAAATCACCACTACTAATAACCGTTCCATCGGGCATAGTAAGTGGGTTTCCTTGTAGGTAGGTAAATGTTCTTTTGTCATTTTCACCTGCAAAGTTTGTTTTTAATTCAACTACAGTTTCTGATGATCCTCCGCCACCACAAGCTGCAAGTCCGAGTAGCATAACTACTACAAATATAAAACTATAAATCTTTTTCATTTTTTTTCCTCCCTTTCATGAAAAGATTATCCTTTAACTCCACCGAGGTTAACCCCTCTAGCGAAGTATTTTTGAATGTATGGGTAAATAATTAATATTGGTATAATTGAACAAATCAAGATTGCGTATGCATAACTGTCTGGGGAAAACTCTAGGGTATCTGTGACCATGTTTTCAATGAGTGTTCGGTAAGTCATGATTTCACTTCTTAAGAAAACTTGAAGTGGCTTTTCATGCGGGTTTTTAAGTAAAATACTTGCCCAGAAATACCCGTTCCATCTACTGGTTGCATAAAATAGGGTTACGGTTGCCAAAGCGGCGGTTGACATGGGTAGGTAAATCTTTGTAAATAGCTGAAATTCATTAGCACCATCAATCCGTGCCGCTTCTTCAATTTCTTGAGGGACGGATTCAAAATAGTTTCTTAAAAGAATAATATTATACGCTTGAATCCCAAAGGCTATGACAATACCCCATTTATTATCAACACCCATCGATGTATAGTTTAGAAACGATGGGATCATCCCTGCACTAAACCACATTGTAAAGACCACAAAGAAGTTGTATTGGCGTCTAAATTTTAAACGCTTCTTTGATAAGGCATATGCCCCCATTGCACTAACGGTCATGGAAAATATCGTTCCAAAAACCGTATAGAATAAGGTGTTTGTATAACTAATCCAAAATCCGTTTCTTGCATATAAGATTTCATAGACTTGGAAGTTCACGTCTTTTGGTAATAAAAAGACTTGTCCCGTTTCATAAGCGGCTCTACCACTAAGTGAAGCACTTAATACATAAATCAGTGGATAGGCTGCCAAAATGATAAATAAACTAATAAAGAAATAAGACAATACTTTAAAAATCAACTCACTTGAACTCATACGTTTCATACAATCACCTACCACAACGAAGTATCAGAAACTCTTCTTGAAATGAAGTTTGCTCCGATAACTAAGATAAACCCAATAATGGCATTAAACATATCTGCCGCTCCCGCTAGGGATTTATTGGTTCCTTCGAGTCCAATTCTATAAACAAATGTTGATAAGACATCGGCTGTTGAATAAACGTTGGTGTTATAAAGTAATAACACACGTTCATAACCAACAGATAACATTCGCCCAATTCTTAAAACCAACATAATAATTAAGGTTGGTGCCATACCAGGTAGTGTGACAAAGCGAATTTCTTGCCACTTGTTTCCGCCATCTACTTTTAAAGCCTCATACAATACAGGACTCACACCCATAATCGCAGCAAAGTAAACAATCGAATTATAACCTGATTCTTTCCATAGCCCAGTAATAATATACATCGGTCTAAAATACCTTGCGGTTTCTAAGATTTTCGTTCCTGGCTGAACGAGTTGATGGCCAAAGATGTTAATCTTATAAATCATTGATGCAAGCATCCCTGTTTGATCAACACCATGATATAAAAGTGTTAAAACAATACCGGTAATCGTTACTTCACTTAAAAAGTGAGGTAAATAAAGTACTGTTTGGCTAAACTTTCTAAAGCTTTCTTTTGATATTTCACTAAAGAATAACGCCAAGATTATAGGCACTGGAAAACCAAATACCAACCCATACATATTAATTAATAATGTATTTCTAAAAGCGGTCCAAAACTGAGCACCAAACGCACTTGAAAACATCAACTGCTTAAAGTTGTATAACCCTACAAAACTACTGCCCATGACACCTTTAATTGGTTCGTATTGTTTAAAGGCAATTAATAAACCCCCCATAGGTTTATATACCCATAACACAAACCAAATAAGCATAGGTATTAGTAAAACATAAAGTTGCCATTCAGTTTTTAAATGTTTCGATAAATGTTTTAATCTATGTTTCATCTAATGTCTCCTTAAAATAGTCATTCATATCTATAATCAAACCATCACTAAAATAGCCGATGAAGTAAAATGCAAGTAATACAAGTACAAACGATAACAACATGGATGCGGTATAAGTATATAGATTATCTAAAATGTTTTGGTTCACAATTAACAATGCCGCCGATTTTACTAGAATCAATATGATATAACTAGATAGGATATAAATAAGTGTTAGTAAAAACGACTTGCCAACCCTTCTTTTATCATAAAACTTAAAACCTAATACACTAAGTCCAATTGATAAATGAATGACCCCATAAAACAATATGGAAAACCAAACATCATGACCTCTAAATAAAATCATTGGTATACCATAAACTAAATAGCTAATAGCACCTAAATAATTCCACCTCATCATCGCAATTAACGCAATTAATATTCCAAAGTCCACATAAAATGTAATTTTGAAGTTTTTAAACAATAACTCACTCACTAACGATAAGATAAATGCCAACACACAAAAAAAACCTATATCAAAGATTTTATAGTGTTTCTGATTCATTTTACATAACCTATTCGCATATGCGTATTATTATTTCGTTCTATTCGCTTCTTCGAATGTGCCATTATTTCATCCTTTTCACGTATGAAAACGTTTGCTTTTTAATCCAATCATATTATAATGGTCCATTTTTACTTTGTCAAGCGTTTTCAGGATAATTATTATGAATTCATAAACACAAATTTATCGAACACTGTGTTCGTTAATGCGAATAAAAAGACACCTTGTATTTGGTGTCTTATTTGTAATATTCTACGTAACCTAACTGCTCTGAGATGATTTGTGATAACTTCTTAAGTTCTTCTCCTTGAGCAAATAGATTTTCTCTTTCTTGGAATAACCCACTCATACTAATGGTACCAACCATTGATTTTTCATAGTTGTAGATGGGTGCTGCTATACAGGCCATATGTTCTTGAGATTCTCTAAATTCATAGGAAAATCCAAGGTCTCTAATTTCTTCAAGTTGTTTCTTTAATGCGTTTCTATCAGTGATCGTGTATCTTGTGTATCTAGTCATTGGGATTGTGTTTACTAAATCTTTGGCATCAACATCAAATGCCAAATAGCATTTTCCGATGGATGTAGAGTGCAGTGGTTTTTGATCACCGGTGTTTGCGGTTGAAACTTTCGCAAAAGGCGATTCATATTTATACGTAAATGTAAACATATCACCTGAGCGTTTTGAAATGAATGTTGTTTTTTGATATTTATCTGCAAGTTCGATTAAAAATGGCTGTGCGATCATAAAGATATTACTACTCTTTAGATACGTCATCCCTACCGCATAACATTGTGAGCCAATGCCATAGACTTTTCTTTTGGCGTTAAGGTAGTGAACAAAGTCATTGGCTTTTAATGTTTTTAAAATATCAAACACGGTTGTTTTTGGAAACCCCAGTGCTTCACTAATTTCTGTTAATGTTGCGCCTTGAGCGTTTTTAGAAAGGTATTGAAGGATATCGATATTTTTTTGAATCATACTTTTTCTTCCCAATTGAATCACCTCACTTTATTATACCTTATAAGATATCTTATAACCAAATTGTTTGCTGGAAGTTTTTATGGAAAAAACACTTTTATATGTTCCGTGATTGGTTTTAAATAAGTTATGTGGTAAAACCTTATCTATATGGATTAAATCAACTTTAGATTTTTCTAAAATTATTTGATTGTTTCTTATCGTTCCTTTTTCAAAAAACGCTAAATATAAAACAAGTTCATCAAAACCTTCCGTATTAAACTCGATGCCGATGTTTAAATCCTTAATAGAAATACAGACACTAAAATGATAATCCAACACTTTATTAAAGTCATCTAAACGATGGAGTTTATGATAGGTAATTAAAATAGAATCATCCATAAACTCAATATCTTTAATATGGTGATGTGCAATATAATAATGCCCCTTAATTAACAAATAGGGAAAGTATATTGGTTCATTTATGGAAGGGGATTCCATAAGCCCTGTAATTTGTGGGATAGGCTGATAGGATGCCATTTTATAATATTGTTGAGCCCCACTAATAATCCCTAGAGTAATGAGTCTTTGCTTATTATATGTGTATAGCCCTCTAAGGGGGTGTTCGCTCAGTCTTGTGTAGTGTTTTTTATAGGCGAAAGTGGTTGGTTTATATAATATATCTTCATAACTTTTCCATATCCCAATCCACTGGGTTAGAATGCTTATCGATTCTCCTAAAGAACGTCTTTGATGTCTATAGGCATCCGTTTGTCTATCGTATGCATTAATGTTTAAATGGTTTGAATCAATCAGCCAAAAGTTATAGTACTTATCTAAAGATTTGATCATATAGGCATAACTTAAATGGCTTTCTTCTTCGGTTAATAAACCAAGTTTATAAGCGGTTGATAAAATTTGATGCACCCCTGTATCACCATAAGCACCAACACTTCTACCATACGTAAAACCATCACCTTGTTTATTCGCCATCGCTAAGACAATGTCTTTGCTTTTTTTAATCATCTCAATAATAAACGTTGGTACTTCTAAGCCCACATCCATTAAAGTCATCGCAATCTCACTGCTGGTTAATAAACTATACCGATCATATCTTCCAAAACCATTGGTTTCATCCATAAACCCCGCTTTAGAGTAGGTTTTAACATGATTGATAAAATGGTTTAAGATTTTATCACTAAAACCATGATCTTCTAAGTTTAATAATTCACGGTATTTACAAATAGAAAAAGCTACATTATAGTAGTTCGTTGGCAAATGATCCAGTTTCATATTTTCGATATTTAAAAAATGTTTATAGTGTAGTATTTCATTTAAATCATCAATCGGTTTTACTTTATCTAACAGATTATGTTTTTTTAAACGGTATAAGCCTTCTAAATAATATAACATCCCCCACGTTTTCATAGGTTGTTTATCTAGAAGTGGTCTTAATTGATCAAAAACACTTAAGTAAGAGGCATCTTCAGTGGCTAAGTAACTTACTAAGTTCATAATCTTACCGCTTATAAAGTAGTCTTTTTCAATACCTTCATTAGTGATGTCTTCTTTAAATATTGAAACACCATGGACTTTAATGTTTAATTTTTCTTTTAATAATTGGTCAATATAAAATTTGCCTAAATCATATAACTTCATCGATGCACTTCTATTTTGTTTCTTGGATAGAATGCTTCACCATCGTATTGTATGTGCACATCTCTATCCGTTTCTACAATGATATGTTTTCCTTTATAAAATTTGACAAAACGTTTAAATATTCTATGGATACCTAAATAAATCGTTGGAAATATCAGAAACAATAAAAACTTTCCAATGCCTTTAACAACGACCACTTCTAACTCATCATCTAAGCGTTTGGATTTGGGACTGATTTTCATCCCTCCACCAAAGTATTTCCCATTACAAACAACCGTAAACCACACTTTTTCATGTTTGAACTCTACACCATCTACCCACAAGCTAATGTTGTGTGGTTTTGATAATTTAAAGGCACGATACGCGCTTTTAAAGTAGTTACCTTCGGTCTTACCACCATCGCTACCTTCAACTAAAAAACACACATACGCATCAATACCTAAACCAACACTATTTAAAAATAGTCGATCACTTTGGGTAGAAACATCTTTGGGTAAATTGGTTAGGTAGTCATTGATTTTAATAAAGTAGCCTTTACCTTTTTTAATGCTTCTTACAAAATCATTACCGGTACCCGCGTTTTTAACAACTAAGATGTCTTGCTTTATTTCTTTACCCCTTAGTGCATTGGCCAAATGATGAAGCGTCCCATCGCCACCTAAAATAATGATTTTATCCTCACTAGATAATCCACTGATAAAGACATCAATATCCTCAATTTCAAGTAAAGAACCCACAACAACATTGTGGTTCTTTAACTTTTTATGTATTTTTTTAAGTAAGTGCTTGGTTTTACCACGCTTACTTTTTGGATTATATAAAATATGATAGGTCATCGGTTTTATTTAAATTTGATCATTGAAAATCTTCTTCTACCACGTTTAATAATTGAATACGTTTCAAAGTAAGCATCCTTTTTAGATACTGTATCATTAAAGGATTCCACTTTTAAATCATTGACACTAATAGCACCACTTTGAATAAAGGTTCTAGCTTCACGGTTAGACTGCGCTAGGTTTGTGTTTGTGAGAATGTTTATAATACCTTCATTATCTTCCACTTCTAAAGAATCTAGGGCGTGGTATGCAAGTTCTAATTCTTCTTTAGTTAATGTAGAAAAGTTACCTGAAAATAAAGACGCACTCACATTCATAACACGCTTTAAGACTTCCTCACCATGAACAAACCCGCAAATCGCTTCTGCGAGCGCTTTTTGAGCAATTCTCTTTTCTGGAAATTGTTTTGATTCTTCAACCAATTTTAAAATATCTTTAGGTTCTATAAGCGTTAATGTTTTTAAGTAGGTCTCAACGTCTTCATCCGCTGTGTTAATAAAGTATTGATACAATTCATAAGGGCTTGTTAGACGTCCATCCACCCAAATTGTGCCAGATTCACTTTTACCAAATTTCCCACCATCACTCTTTAATAATAGTGGTGAAGAAATACCAACTGCTTCATGATCACCAAGTTTTTTTCTAATTAGTTCTAAACCAGATGTAATATTTCCCCATTGGTCACTGCCACCAAACTGGATCTTAACGTCTTCTTTTTCATATAAGCGAAGCCAGTCTAAGGCTTGAATAATGGTATAGGAAAACTCTGTAAAAGAGATGCCTGATTCCAATCTTGCCTGTACGGTATCTTTAGCTAACATATAATTGACGTTAAAGTGCTTTCCATAGTCTCTTAAAAAAGAGATTAAGTCAATATCCTTTACCCAATCATAGTTATTTACATAAATGGCATTGGGTAAGTATTTCTTGATTTGGAGTTCAATCATCTGTGCGTTATGAAGTGATTGTTCTAACGTTAAGAGTTTGCGCTCTGTTGTTTCTCTTGGATCACCAATTAAACCCGTTGCGCCTCCAATTAATACCACAGGTATGTGGTTATGCTTTTCTAATAATTTCATTCGCATGATCTGAACCAAATGGCCAATCGTTAGCGATTCGCCTGTTGGGTCAAACCCACAATATACTTTCACATGTTTACCATTTAATAATTCTTTTGCTTTTTTATCATCAGAAACGTCTTTAATTAAGTTTCTAAATACCAATTCATCATATAATAACATCTTTATGCCTCCTATTAAAAAAATAAGCCCTTAGTAACTAAGGGCAAAAATATTAAAGTGATTGTCTTCTAACGATATAATGATTTAATATCACTTTTGTTTCATCAATCGCTTCTTTATCCATTAGTTTCGTTAATAACCTCATCGCAACAGCCCCAATATCATAGACAGGAATATCAATGCTGGTTAAGGTTGGACGAGATAGAGTGGCGTATTTGGTGTTTTGAAAACCCGCAACATTTAAGTCTTTAGGTATTTCTTTAAAGTTTTCTCTAGCAATATTCATAAACGATACCGCAATTGAATCTCTAACACCAATCGCACCATCAACTAATTTATCTTTAAAGAAGTTTTCAAAGTGTTGTCGATTGACACTGGTGTCGCCGCTTGTTCTAAATATTTTAGGTTCGATGGATGCTTCCATCATCGCTTTCATGTAGCCTTTTTCCTTTTCATCGTTCACACTATAATTTCTGACCGTTGAAAGTAAATAGATTTCTTTTCTACCTTTTTCTAACAACATTTTCGTGATTTCATAGCCTGCACGTTCATAGTCAATGGATACACTCACGACCTCTGGGTTATCACTTAGTACGTTTGCCAAGACAAGCGCAACATCATTTCTTTTACATAATTCAATCGTTAGTTCTAATTTTTCATGTTCAAGTTCATCGTTTAACACTAATAAACCATCAATTTGTTCTGCAATGATGTTTTTAATTAAGTCTTCAAACAAAACATCTTCAGGGGTTGTAAATAGCTTAATAGAATATTTATATTGTCTTGCGATATCGCTAATACCACCCAACATTTCCGCAACACTAGCACGGGTCACATCGCTCACCAAAACACCCACCGTAGTGGTTTTTCTGCTGGCGAGACCCCTAGCGATTACGTTGGGGCGATAACCAAGTTCATCGATGACTTTTAAAACTCTATTTCTGGTTTCTTCTTTCACTTTTTCTGGGTTATTTAACACACGGGAAACGGTAGCTAAACTCACACCCGCAGCCAATGCCACATTATAAATGGTTACTTTATTGCTCATTAATTCATGCCTCCAATCGCTAATCATTATATCATATAATGAAATTGCTTACAACACATTATGAAAAAATTTTCATAATCTGTCTACTTTTGTTGTTTTTGCGTTGGCTATGCCTAAATAAGGCATCCTTTGGGGTTATATGTAATAAAAAAGACTTCCAAACTGGAAATCTTTTTTCTTTTTTACACTGTTCTTTTTTCTTTGATTCTCGCAGCTTTACTAGAAAGGGTTCTAATGTAGTGTAGTTTAGCTCTTCTTACTTTACCAACACGCGCTACTTCTAATGAATCGATGATGGGTGAATGAACTGGGAATGTTCTTTCAACTCCAATACCATAACTAACTTTTCTTACGGTGAATGTTTCAGAGATGCCTCCACCTTGACGTTTAATTACTAAACCTTCAAATAACTGAATTCTTTCTCTGTTACCTTCTTTAATTTTAACATACACCTTGACCGTATCGCCTGCTTTAAAGCTAGGGAGATCTTTTAAGTATGATTTTGTTAGTTCATGGAACAATGCTTGGCCTTTTTCTCTTGCCATACAATCAACTCCTTTTTTTTACGGGCGTTCATAAAGGATTTTTTTAGCGGACCGCCTTAACCGTTATACGGCGATATTGATTATATCACAATAACCAAACAGGTGCAAGCCTTTTATTAGAAACTTTACTTGAGTTTATTATACACGCATTTAACAGCCTTTAGGTGGGCAAGATTCATTGTATAAAAGATCTACATCTCTTAATGCGTTTAATAAGGTCTCTACAGTAATATCTATGTATTTAACATTATTAAACCCTTTTGATTGAATATAAGAAACTCGTTCTGAGGTGAGTTCATTACTGTTTGAAAAAACCATAATAAATGTATAGGTTTTAAGCCCTTCTAGGTAAGCATCTATTTCACTA
This sequence comes from uncultured Acholeplasmataceae bacterium, assembly GCA_964387195.1. Lineage (GTDB taxonomy): Bacteria > Bacillota_I > Bacilli_A > Acholeplasmatales > UBA5453 > DUQU01. The sequence goes on along the minus strand of CAYLVT010000001.1, from coordinate 21,792 downwards.
GGAGGGGTATTATGAAAACCTTTAATATATTCATCGATTTCTTCTCTTAAATCAAGAAATAAATAGTTTTTATACTTACTTCTTTGTGCCTCTTTGATGGCATCAATGACTTGCTGTGGGTCAGTATATGTTTCTGATCTTGCGTCTTTTTCCATACTAAAACTACAACCCATCAACAATAAAATAAGTAATAGACTAATCTTTTTCACTTAAGCTCCTCCTTTACTTTGTTTAATATTTCTAAATCTTTACTAGATAAATCTTTTAATAAATCTGGCCTTTTTAAATAGGTTTCCTTAATCGATTGATATCTCCTATAATAAGCGATATTATCATGGTGCCCAGATAATAATACCTCAGGCACTTCATAACCTTCGTAGACTTGAGGTTTTGTATATTGGGGGTATTCTAGTAAGTTTTCACTAAAAGTATCATCTAAATGTGACGAAGCATTAATAACACCTTCTTGAAGTCTTGTAATCGAATCAATTAACACCAATGCTGCAAGTTCACCACCCGTTAAAACATAATCACCAATACTTATTTGCTCATCAACTAAATCATCAATTCGACTATCAATACCTTCATAATGACCACATAAAATAATGAGGTGTTTCTTTTTAGATAAGGATTCTACCTGTTTTTGGTTAAGGGTTTTACCTTTAGGGGTTGTTAGAATAATGTGTGTATCTGCTTTCTTTAAATCAGCAATCGCATCATAAAACGGGGGAAACATTAAAAGCATGCCCGCACCACCACCATAGATTGTATCATCGACTTGATGGTGTTTTAGTTTTGAATAGTTTCGAATATTTCTAACGTTTATTTCGATTTTTTCATCTTCTAAAGCCCTTTTAATAATCGATTCTTGTAAATAAGCATCTAACATATTAGGAAATATGGTTAAAACATCAATAATCATAACAAACCCTCTATTTCATTAATAATAACAATATGCGTAACTTCTTTAATAAAGTGCTTATTAAAGGGAACGAGTTTTGTGTTTGTACCGGTATCAATCCTTAATAAATGCCCTTGAGGTACTAAAACAACCTCAATAACGGTACCTCTTTTTTCTTGATGTTGGTTATAAACTTCTTTCCCAACAAGCATATTATAATGATACTCATCTTCTAATAAAGCGGGTGTTTCATCGGTATAAAGCGTTAAGCCTTTTAATAACTCCGCTTTATTAATATCCTCATAATCATAAAAAATAATAAGTAAGTCGTTTTTATGAGGTCTTACTTGTTTGATTTTTAAGGTTTTTTTCTCAGGATAAAGGGTGAAGAGTTCTTTTTCTTTTTTAAAGCGATCAAAGTCCGTTGATGGCTTTATAATAAGCTCTCCCTTTAGTCCGTGAGGTTTAATTATTTTGCCAATTTCATAATTCATGTAAAGTTCACATCCTATAAATAGTATAACATAACCACTAATAAAATAAATCCTTTAAACACAGTTTTACACAAATACATACATTGCTTAGTCTATAAAAAAAATAGAACCTTTTGGCTCTATTTAAAATGCATCAATATCAATACGTACGTGTTTTCCTTCTTTAGAAGCACCTGCATAGACGATGGTTCGAATTGCGCTTGCAATTCTACCGCCTTTACCAATGACCCTGCCTAGATCGGCTTCATTTACTAACACTTGAATGTTTATTTCTTCGTCGCTGGACAATGTTTTAACCAAGACATCATTAGGGTGAACAACAAGCGGCGTAACGATATTTTTAATTAAATTTTCATAGTCAATAGCCATGTTATCACTCTCCTAAAGTTTTTATTTAACGTCGTATTTTTTAAACAAACTTTTTACAGTTTCTGTTGGTTTTGCACCATCATTTAACCATTTTAACGCTTTGTCTTTATCGATTTGAACCGTTGCTGGTTCGGTTAATGGATCATACGTGCCAATAATATCTAAGAACTTTCCATCTCTAGGCGCTCTTACATCAGCGGCTACTATTCTATAGAAAGGTCTTTTTTTAGAACCAAATCGTTGTAATCTAATTTTTACCATAATTATCTTCTCCTTTTTCCATTACCATTATACACAAATATTTATATGTGTCAAGTCTTTTTCCTTAACAGTTGTTTATAAGGGGATAGATATTTCTGGTTTATCAAGTAAAGATGGTTCAAATTGACGAACGCCTCTCATCTTAGATAAGATTTGTCTAACTTCTTTTTCATCCTTTTTATCAAAATAAATGGTTGTGTATTTTGATTTTTCAGAAATGTAATAAATTTGAATGAGATCCACTTTTTTTAATCGTTTTAAGACACCGTTATGACGGTAGTATACTAAGTAACATTCTCTATTTAACACAAGATATCTCCTCTTTTGGTATTAATGCGTTTAACGCTTTAGATAGACTAGATAGTTTCTCGTTTTGGTGTGATTATAATAAAAAGTATTTTTTTAATTTTTCTGTTTCAAATAAGGTTTTTTTGGCTTGTTGGTAGTTTTTAGTTGTCTCTTTATAATCGGGGTGATAAGGTCCAATTTGAAACACTTCATCAAACTTTTTAAACCAATGATGGTAGTGTTTAAGTTCTTGTTTGTATTTGGTTTTAATGAACGTGTTTAAGAAGACTAATTCTTTATATTCATCGGATGTTTTCATTTCATCTAATAGATCATACGTTAAGCCAATGATTTTTGTATATTCCATTTCATCACCAGTAATAGTGTATCATTATCCATGTTGTTTATCAAAAATATTGAATAAATATGTTATAATCTTTTTAGGTGATTTTTATGTATTTAATGAAAGATATTATTAGAGAAGGGCACCCTAATCTAACAAAAAAAAGTAAACCTGTAAAGCTACCCGTTAGTCAAGAAGACAAACAAATTGGGCTTAACTTATTAAAATATTGTGTTATTTCACAAAATGATGAGCTTAATGAGACCTTTAAATTAAGACCTGGGGTTGGTTTAAGTGCGGTTCAAGTAAATGTCTTAAAACGCATGTTTGCCGTTCATTTAGAAGATTTAGATGGCAAGATGTATTCTTTTATTATCATAAATCCTGTCATAAACCATAAATCAAAAGAACTGATTTATCTAAATGGAGGGGAAGGGTGTTTATCCATCGATAGAGAAACCGAAGGCTTAACACCTAGACATAAGGTCATTAAAGTAAGTGGGCATATTTATGATTCAAAAAGCGATGCCTTTATCCATAAAGAAATGACATTAAGTGGACTGCCTTCCATTGTTTTCCAACACGAATACGACCACTTAGATGGTATTTTATATATTGATAAACTCTTTAATGAACTCCCTGGTGTAAAACCATTAATTGAAAAAACTACTTGATATATCTTTTAACTAAAGATAGTTGCGATAAATATAATTCTTCAAAAGTAATACTACGATTTATGGTTAGCCCAAGCTTATCCTCAATTTGTTGATAAGCTTTTTTTGATTTATTGTTTTTAAAGAACGGTAGTTTAAACAATCTACCATAGATTGCTTTACGGTTTGTGATGTATTCTAATAGATTGGTATCTAGAATGATATCACCTTTATATTTATCATATATTAGCCTATCTAGGGTATCGATAATAAAGGCATTACCATAGCCTAACAATGCGATTTCCTTATGCTCATCTAAATCATAAAGTATCACATAACTTAAGTTGTTTCTAAGTAATCTATGGTATGTTGATACCGCCTTATCATGGTAATAACAAAGCGCTGGATTAAAGGTAAATCTAATTTCTTTAAAGGTGTTAATTAAATAGGCAATGTAGGCACTATCGATTTCATAATTTACATGAAACGAGACATTAATTTTTGCCTTTTTAAAGCTTTGCAAAATAAAACTGATCGTTTCTGTAAAGACACCTTTTTCAATTTCAAAGTCTTCTAATGTCGGTAAATGGATGATGACTTCTTTATTGTTTAGAACTTTTGAAACATAAAAAACCCTGTCTAAGTCAAGCATTTCGTTTAAGGGATAGGTTTTATCAATGTCTATATAATGTATGGAGACGTTGGTTTCTTTAAGTTTTTTAGCTAAGTCTTCTAAATAAAAATCATCCTTTGTATAAAGCGTTTCATGACCTATTTTTCTTAGGGGCATTTTAGTTAGGTTTAATGCTTTATACAACTCTATTTGGGCATCTAGTGTTTGATATTTATCTACATACGCACTGATCATAAGACAAACATCGCAATCGCCCCAGCTACCGATACGTTTAATGATTCAATGGTGGTTGTGGTAATTTTTACAACCTCATCTGCAAGATGAAACACCGCATCAGATATGCCACTTCCCTCATTGCCTAATACTAAGACTACCCTATCTTTAACCTTTATAGATTTGATATCTTTATTTGTATGTGGCGAAGTGACGATAATTTTATAGTTTAGGTGTTTTAATTGTGTGATTTCTTCAATCACGTTTTTCCTAATTAAGTTTGCGTGAAAGAGTGTACCTTGTGAAGTCCTAATTGTTTTTTCATTGTAAAAATCAGCACTCTTAAGACTAGAAATGACCGTTTCAAAGCCAAATCCCACCGCTGAACGAATAAGTGCACCTACGTTGTCTGGGTCTTGGACATCTTCTAAGATTAATATTTTGTTGGTGTATGGTTTTTGTGGTTGTTTTTCAACAATAGCTAAAATATCTTGGGGGCTATCTAAAAAAGATAGATACTTCATTAACTCATGTGAGATGAGCGTGCCTTCTTTTTTAGGATTAGATGTATAGATTTCTAATTTAATATTTGCTTTTTGGGCTTCTTCAATTAAGTGATCGCCAAAAATAAGAAATTTATTTTCTTGATCTCGATACTTTTTTTGTTTTAGTTTATGAATATATTTGATTTGTTGATTGTCTTTAGATGTAATCATTGGTTTATCACTTCCCATGCTTCTAACATCGTAAAGCCTAATAAAGAAACATCGATATCACTGTTAGGTGTAATGATCCACTCTTTCGTATTTAAAACCGCTTCTTCAATTAAAGTCTCATAATCTGGGATATATCCTTCATATAAGACGCTTCGTTTAATGGTGGGTTTTGTGGTTGGTGCTTTAGGAACATAAATAGAGCAGCAATCTTCAAAAGGACGAATGGAGATATTAAAGGTTTCTATAGCCTTACTTATGTTAATAATTTCTTGTTTATCATAGGTGAGTAGTGGTCTTAAGATAGGTATGCGACTTACATCTTCAATAACTTGCATACTTTCTAGAGTTTGGCTTGCTACTTGACCAATCGATTCACCCGTTACAATCGCAAGACTGCCTCTAATCTCTGAGATTCTTTCTGTTATTCTAAACATCATTCTTCGCATGATGGTAATGGTATAAGGGTCTGGTACATATTTAAGTATGGCTTGATGCAGTTTAGCAAAAGGAACCATCAATATATGAAATTGGTGTTTTGGTGTATAGAGCGCTAACTGTTTGGCTATATCGATCACTTTTTGAATCGATTCAATGGATGTCATTGGGGTTGATTCAAAATGAACGCCTTCTAAATAAATACCTTGTTTCATAGTTAAATAAGCGCTAACTGGAGAATCGATACCTCCACTTAACAATAGTGAGGCTTTACCACCAACACCTACAGGAAAGCCACCAAGTCCTTTAATTGATTTTAAGTAAATATAGGTTGCTTCTTCTCTTACTTCAATATGGAGCGTTTCTTGTGGGTCTTTAACATCTATTTTTAATTTGGGTGTAATTTGACTGAGTATCTTTGGAGCTACGTGTTTTGTGATTTCTAAAGACGTCATTGGGAATTGTTTATAAGCACGTTTAGTTTCGATTTTAAACCTACTTCCTTCTCTAACTTCATGATTAATAAGTGATACTGCAACATCAATAATATTTTCAAAATGATGATCGGTTACTTTTACGAAACTAAAAGACGTCACGCCAGAGACTCTACGTAGTCTTTTTGTGATGTCTTCATGAGATGTGTCGTTTAACTTTAAATAAATCCTGTCATGGGTTTTAATCATTTCTATGTTTAAATCTTTGATGTTTTGTTTAATGAGGTTTGTTGTTAATTGAATGAAGGTTCTTTTGTTTTTTCCTTTTAACATTAAATCGCCAAAACGAATTAATACTTGATCGTATTTCATATTATCACCAGTAATATTTTATCATATTTAATACGTTTTATGATATTATGTTAAACGAGGTGTTTTTTATGAAAGAATTACTATTAAGTGCAAATAGTTTATTTGAAGAATCGAAAAATAATATAAGTCTATTATCAAATGCAAGTGCGTTTTTAAACGATACCATTCCCTATATTAATTGGGTTGGATTTTACTTGTATGAAAATGAATCATTAGAGCTAGGGCCTTTTCAAGGAAAAACGGCATGCGTAAGCATTGAAGTTGGAAAAGGGGTTTGTGGAACAGCTTTTTTAGAAGAAAAGATATTAAATATCAAAGATGTTCACACTTTTGATGGTCATATAGCTTGTGATAGTGCCAGTAATAGTGAGTTAGTAATCCCATTAATTAAAGAAGGCATTAAAATTGGCGTATTAGACATTGATTCTCCGCTTTACAATCGCTTTGATGATGATTTAGTTGAGTATGTTAAATCCATTTCAAAGTTAATATTATCGCATTATAAACTTTAAAATGTTGACATCGGCAACTAATTTGATATAATATATTAGTCGGTAAAAAGCAGGCATCAATATGTTTATCAATAATCCCTACCCGTAGGGGCGTTAAGTAGCTATTTCTGCTTATAGTGAAAACAAACTGGGTATTACATAAATTGATTGAATGCATTTTTATCACCAAATCTAAAAGGAGGTAAAAATAATGAGTCGTTATACAGGACCATCATGGAAAATTTCTAGACGTTTAGGTTATTCTATTAGCGAAACTGGTAAAGAACTTAAAAAGCGTAATTATGCACCTGGTCAACATGGTCAAAGACGTTCTAAACTCTCTGACTATGCGCAACAGCTTCAAGAAAAACAAAAAGTTAGATTCACTTATGGTGTATCTGAAAAGCAATTTTTAAAAACATTTAAAGAAGCGAACAAAATGGCTGGTGTACACGGTGAAAACTTTATTAAACTACTTGAAAGTAGATTAGATAACGTTGTGTATCGCTTAAAGTTTGCAGCTACTAGAGCTCAAGCTAGACAATTAGTAAACCACGGACACATTCTAGTGGATGGAAAAAAAGTTGATATTCCATCTTATAGACTACAACCAGGTCAAAAAGTAAGTTTAAAAGAATCTTCTAAAAACTTAAAGGTTGTAAATGATGCACTAGAATCTAATTATATTCGCTTAGAATTCGTGAGCTATGATGAAGACAAAAAAGAAGGTACTTTTGTAAGATATCCTGAAAGAAATGAAGTTCTTCCAGATATTAAAGAAAACCTAATTGTTGAATTCTACAACAGATAGTAAATAACTCTCCAGCAATGGAGAGTTTTTATTTTACTTAATACTATTGTTTAGGTGATAACAAAATATTTAGTCATATTTTAATATTCAATATGAATATATATTAACATATTCATTAATGCAAAAAAAAGCACTTCCTAAGAAGTGTTTTTTGTCATTTATTATTTTCTAACGGCTGCGTTTGCAAGAGTTAGAAAGTTTGCGGGATCTAATGAAGCACCACCAACTAAAGCACCATCAATGTTAGGTTGTGCTAGTAGGGCATCTACGTTTGATGTATTTACAGATCCCCCATATAATATACGTACCTTTTCAGCCACTGATTTACCATAGAGTTCTTCTAGCACATTTCTAATCGCTAAAATAGTATCTTCAGCTTGTTCTGGAGTAGCTGTTTTGCCAGTACCTATCGCCCAAATAGGTTCATAAGCTAATATTGTTTGAACTACTTGCTCACCGGTTATGTTTTTATAGGCATTGACCACTTGTGTTTTTACAAAATCATTTGTTGTACCAGCTTCACGTACTTCAAGTGATTCACCAACACACACAATCGGTGTTAACTGATGTTTTAATGACGTATGAATCTTTTTATTGACTGTTTCATCTGTTTCATTAAACATTTGTCTTCTTTCACTATGACCAACAATAGCGTAAGTTACACCCGTTGTTTCTAATACTCTAGGTGATGTTTCACCAGTGAAAGCACCAAATTCTTCATAGTGTATATTTTGTGCGCCAATTCTTAATTCTTCACCTTGACGTTTTACTAAACATCTAAGTAAAACATCATTCGCACAAATAACAGTTTCAACAAGCTCTTTTGATGGAACTTCTTGGTTCACTGAATAAATGAACTGTAAAGCTTCATCACGAACTTTATACATTTTCCAATTACCTGCAATGACAGGTTTTCTTAATTTATTCATAATTCTCACTTTCTATTTTAAAACTTTTTTAATATCATCTATAGCTTCTTGAGCGTTTTGTCCCGTTGCGACGATTCTCACATCTTCGCCTTTAGGGATTGCTAAACTCATTAGACCTAAGATTGATTTTAAATCTACAACTTTATCTTTATAATGAAGGTCAATATCTACTGCGTATTTTTCAGCGGTTTTCACTAGTTTAACGGCTAATGATGCGTGTAGCCCTTCTGTAGATTTTAAGGTAATTTCTTTAGTCATGTTTTTTCCTCCTAAAACATTGGTGGGGTTGATACCCATAATATTCTTGTCTTTTTATCACTTAAATTTATTAAATAATGTTCCTTATTGGCAACATAATAAAATGATTCACCTTCCTTAATGGTATATTTCTTTTTATTAAGGACAAGTGTAACTTCACCCTCTAGACAATAACCAAACTCTTCACCAGTATGGGGATTATCTATGAATGAACGGCCGCCAACTTCTATATCGATAATGATTGGCTCCATTTCATATTTTAATGCATTTGGAACAATCCAACTAATCATATGCTTTAAATCTTCATTTTCTTTGATAAAGAAGTCCGATTCTTTATGAACAATTTCTTCATGCTTGCTTTGGAAAAAGGTTGATACATTGGTTCCAAGCACTTCAAGAATGGAGAAAAATGTCTCTAACGAAGGACTTGAAATATTTCTCTCAATTTGTGAAATATAACCCTTTGTTAATTCTAAACGATTAGCCAGTTCTTGTTGAGTAAGACCATTTTCAAGTCTTAATTGTTTTATTTTACTACCGATATCCATTATTTATTAGATAAACATTCAACACCTGGTAAAGCTTTTCCTTCTAAATATTCAAGTGAGGCACCGCCACCTGTTGAAATATGGCTAAATTTATCTTCATAACCAAAATTAATTGCAGCACTTGCTGAATCGCCACCACCAATGATGGTAATTGCCTCTTTATTGTTGGCAAGCGCTTCTAAAATACCTTTTGTACCTTTAGCGTAGTTTTCAAATTCAAAGACGCCCATAGGTCCATTCCATACAATCGTTTTAGCTTTCGATAATTCTTTTGTGTATAGCTCGATTGTTTTAGGTCCAATATCTAAACTCATTTCACCATCAATAATTGATGTAATAGCTCCATAATGAGAAGGCGCTTCGTCTTTAAATTCTTTTGTGAATGCAAAATCAATTGGTAGTAAGAGTTTGTCTTTACCTTTTTCAAGTAATGATTTTGCAAGATCTAATTTATCAAGTTCAACTAAAGATGTTCCAATATCATAACCTTGAGATTTTAAAAAGGTATAAGCCATACCGCCACCGATAATCACTTTATCTGCAACGTTTAATAAATTATCTATAACAGAAATCTTATCCGATACTTTAGCGCCACCTAAAACCGCAATAAAAGGTCGTTTCGGGTTGCTAACCGCATCGCCAATAAATTTTATTTCTTTTTCAAGTAAGAAACCTGCAACTGTTTGTTTTATGTTATTGGCAATACCCACATTACTTGCATGTGATCGATGTGCTGTTCCAAAAGCGTCATTAATAAACACATCACCTAAACTTGCCCAGTATGCTCCAAGTTCAGGATTGCATTTAGACTCTTTATTGCCATCCAAGTCTTCAAACCTAGTATTTTCAAACATTAACACTTGACCATCTTTTAAATTAGAAATGGCTTCTTCAAGTGCTTTCCCTCTTGTTTCAGGAATAAATAAAACAGGTTTGTTTAATAATTCTTCCAGTCTCTTTGAAACCACTTTTAATGAGTTTTTCTCTTTATCTTCAACAGTTTTCACTCTTCCTAAATGTGAAAATAATATTGCTCTACCGCCATGTTCAATGACATGATTAATGGTAGGTAGGGCTGCTTGAATTCGGTTATCATCTGTAATAACCCCATCTTTCATTGGCACATTAAAGTCAACACGTATAAGCACTTTCTTGCCTTTAACATCAATGTCTCTAATCGTTAATTTTGCCATAATATAGCCTCCTAATTCGTTTTGTTTTAAACCTATATCATTATATCACTAAATAGGGTTAATTTCTATAGTTATATCATGAAAATGGTATCATGTGTTTTGATTAATGAATTTATGGAGGGTTCCTTGTTTTGTTTTAAATTAGGTTTTACATACGATATAATGAATCATCAATAAATGCTTTTATATGATTCATATGATCGATTATCCGCTTTACATGATTGATGTTCTTTAAAAGAGAGTCATAAGAAATATCTACCATAATTTCTTTTAAATTGTTAAAAACAACTTTTGTTTTACCATTTATCTTACTAATATGATTTATATTTGCATAATTAACCCAGACATTATCATAATTTCTTGGTGATTTTGTGGGAATAAAGATAAGATTTTCACTAATATAGATTGGTATTCTTGTTCGAATGTTAAAGATTTCTTTTGTGTATTTGATACGGTAATCATAATTAAACAAGTGTGCTTTACACAACTTCTTAATAATTGTAATATTACTTTTATCTACAATACGTTCATAATCTTTATAGACTATTTCACTATAGCCTTTAAGGTGATGAATATATAACATAAATCTATAAAAAAAAGAGACTTATTCAGTCTCTTTATCTTCTGTGGTTTCTTCTACTTCTTCAACAGTTTCCTCAACGACTTCTTCCTCTGCTTCTTCAACCACAGGATCTTCAAATACTGGTTCTTCAACTTCAGGTTTTAAACCTTCAGCAGGGATGTTTTGATCATAGACTAGTCTATTTTCAGATTGAGGATCAAAGAAATGAGATTTATTCATGTCAATAGCAAGTTCAATAACGTCGCCGATATGAATATCCGCTCTTGCATCGACACTTGCACATACAGAATGTCCGTTAATGTTGGTATAAATATTTGTCTCAGCACCTAACAACTCAGCTACGTCAACTTCAACTTTAACGATACTTTCAGGATACGTTTCAAATACGATTGGATCATCATGAATATCTTCAGGTCTAATACCCATTGTAATAGGTTTTCCAAAGAATCTATTTTGTTTAATAATCGCTAGTTTTCCTTCTGGAACTTTAATCTTATAATTACCAGAAACAAAATAACCATCATTATTTACAACACCCTCTACGAAGTTCATAGGAGGGGTTCCAATAAATCCGCCCACAAATATATTCACAGGGTTATCATAAATTTCTTTAGGTGCACCCACTTGTTGAACATAGCCATCTTTCATAACAACAATTCTTGAAGCCATTGTCATCGCTTCAATTTGGTCATGCGTTACATAAATGGTTGTTGTGTCTAGGCGGTTATGTAGTTTAATTAACTCCCCGCGCATTTGAACTCTTAGCTTCGCATCTAAGTTAGATAGTGGCTCATCCATTAAGAATACTTTAGCGTTTCTAACGATCGCACGTCCTAATGCGACTCTTTGACGTTGCCCACCTGATAGAGCTTTAGGTTTTCTATCTAGGTATGGAAGTAATCCTAAAATACCTGCAGCTTCTTTAACTTTCTCATCAATTTCAGCTTTAGGCATTTTTCTAATTTTCAAACCAAAGGCCATATTATCATATACAGTCATATGTGGATATAACGCATATGATTGGAACACCATTGCGATATTTCTATCTTTAGGTGCCACATCATTAACTCTAAGATCATCAATGTATAAATCGCCTGATGTAATCTCTTCTAATCCTGCAACCATTCTAAGTGTGGTTGACTTACCACAGCCAGAAGGTCCAACTAATACAACGAATTCTCTGTCTGCGATATCTAAGTTAAAATCAAAGACTGCCTGAACTCCGTTTGGATAAATCTTATTTAAATCTTTTAATTTAAGTGTTGCCATCAAATCACTCCTTTTATTATTATAGTTGTCAACAATGACATTATATAAGATAGCTGATAAAAAAAACATGTGCAAGTTGCACAGGTTTATAATTCTCGTAAAAATATGTATATAAATGCTTTATCGTCAAAGTTCGCTAAATCAAAGCCGGTAATTCTTGTAAACTTTTCTAATCTGTTATCTAGGGTATTTCTATGAATGTTGGCGAGTTTTGCTGCTTTAGATTTGTTTTGTTGCTCAATATAGATTTTAATCGACCTTAAAAACTCTAAATCATTGTATAAAGATTTAAAGATTTCCTTTTTAAAATCTTCGGTAACGTGTTTATAAAACTCATCATAAAATAAGATCTTATCATTGGTATACGTTTTCGTGAAAAGTGGTCTTTTTAAACTTTCATTCAATGTTAGGGATAAGGCTTGATGAGAGTGAAATCCATTACTTTCATATAACCTTAAATCACTGTAAAATTCACTATTGGTATTTCTAATAAATTCGCCCCAAGATACATCTGTTTTTTGTTTATCAATGATTACTAAAACATCGTCCCGTTTATCAAAGGTGGGAGCCAATAATAACTCATTAAGTAATTCCATAAGGACATCATATTCACTTGTCGTTAAAGCATCAACGCCTTTAATTAATAAAAAATATCCATACATACTAGATAACCTCATTATCTATTATAACCTATTCTACGTAATAAGTGTGATTTATGTTATAATTTTATATATGAGGTGATCGAATTGAAAATACCTAAGTTTTTACCAGATAACGGCACTATTGGCCTTATTGCACCTTCTTTTGGCGCCAATATTGAACCTTATAAAACACGTCTTATACATGCGATTAGGCGTTTTGAAGCAATGGGCTATACGATAAAAACATTTGGTGATATCTTTGGCTACTATCAAGGAGCTAGTGAAGATAAACACATACGGGCAAAACACTTTATCGATGCTTATATGGATGAAGATGTCGATGTTATTTGGAGTATTGGTGGGGGTGAATTGATGGTAGAGATACTACCTTTTATTGACTTTGACTCACTCAAAAAATATCCCCCTAAATTATTTATCGGTTATAGTGATAATACGAACCTAACCATCACCTTATTAACACATTTAGATATGTTGACCATCTATGGTCATCATTTTCCCGCCTTTGGAATGGAAACACTAGATCAAAGCTTAATTGATGGACTCAACATCATTAAAGGCAAAAACATCACCCAGCACGCTTCAACATTTCATGAACCACGATTATTACCAGAAAAACCACCACTTGCCAGTTATACATTAACTGAACCTACAAAATGGGTGAACCTAAATCAATCTAATACACGGATTGAAGGTAGGTTAATTGGTGGTGTTATCGATATTCTTATCTTACATTTAGGGACACCCTATGATCTTGTTGGTGACTTTATTGAAAAATATAAGGACGATGGGATTGTTTGGTATTTAGAATCTTTTGATATGGATGTGTTTGCCTTAAAGCGTGCTTTGTGGCAAATGAAACAGGCTGGATGGTTTAAATATACCAAAGGGTTCTTATTTGGCAGACACATGAAAGAACTATCTTTTTTAGACTTAGATGAGTATAATGTATATAAAGATATATTAGGTGATATACCACTGATTATGCACATGGATATTGGTCATATTAATCCAATGATGACTTTAGTTAATGGCGCATTAGTCAGGGTCGTCAATAACGAAAAAGAATCCTATTTGATTCAACATTGGGGGTAACTATGCAAGGTCTAAGAACAACCAGTTATATGATTATCATTGTGTTATTTATTTTATTTGTCTTCTTATTGGTTAAAGGCATCCTTGAGGTAAAACGCGGTGATACGAGCAAAAACACAATCGGGTTTTCTGGGATTGCATTTTTCTTGTTGCTTATTTTTCTAACGTTTTCAACCCCAATTGTATTATCGTTTGTCAACCGGGAAAGAATTGAAACACCTAGTGAAAAAATTACCGTACTTGTTAAGGTAGAGGGTATGCCAAGAAGTCGCCCCTTTAGTATTTTATTACCTAACCATACTTATCCGTTTATTTTTACAAACTATAATTATGAAGCCATTGAAACGAGTGCAGTTTTAAATGATGATGGTAAACTTGTTATGATCAGTGATTTAATATCCGCTTGGAACAACCAAGACTTATATGATGAATATGGTATTTTACTACCAGGTATGGTTGTTGCTGCGGAGGTGTATATATTTCCATTAAAAGATTCTAGATTAAAACGATTTACACCTTATGCGGTAGACCGTTTAAAAATCATTGAAGGTTATGATGTTAGTAAGCCTTTAGATGAACAAAGTGAATCCGTAAAAAATCAAATTAACCCATACTTTCCATAGACTAATCAGCCGATTAGTCTTTTTTAAACCACAAGTTTATTTACCCATCTAAGTTTTTTTGATAAACTCTAAGTAGTAAATGTTTGTGACTGAATAAATCCATGTCGGGGTTAAGGTGGGCTAAACTTGAGGTTGGAATACCTTTTGACTTATCGTATAAGAAAAAGTTGGCTGCGAAAACAATGTTATATTCCTTAAGGTAATGCCGAAACTGGGCTTCGTGTCTGCTGAGTAGTGACGCACAAGTAAGATGATGTCAAACGGAGCTAGTCGTTGAAGTATGGTGACATACTATAACAGTTCTGTCGGTAGATCTTAAACTAAAATCGACGCTTTTTCTGGTCAGACATAGTCTAAGTTCCGAGAGGACAGCTAAATAAAGAGTGGACTGATCATCTGCTTTGCTGTGACTGAATAAAGGGTATAACATTAGAGTTGGAGAAGATGACAAACCTTCTTCCAAACATCTACTAAAAAAAACAAGGACCTAAAAACTGTCCTTGTTTTTTATTTACAGATTAGCCTATGGAACCTTCCATCTCTAATTTAATTAACATATTTAACTCGACCGCATATTCCATTGGTAGTTCTTTTGCGAAAGGTTCGATAAAGCCCATAATAATCATTTCTGTGGCTTCTTCTTCTGATAAACCACGACTCATTAAATAAAACAACTGGTCTTCACTGATTTTAGAAACTGAAGCTTCGTGTTGTAAAAACACATCGCTATTTTTAACCACATTAATTGGGATGGTATCTGAAAATGAGAGTTCATCTAAAATGATCGTATCACATTCGATATTACTTCTAGAGCCTTTAGCATTCTCACCAAAATGAATCTTACCGCGGTAGTTAACTTTACCACCACCACGAGAAATAGATTTAGAAATCACATTCGATTGCGTATTTGGTGCTAAGTGAATCATTTTAACGCCTGTATCTTGGTGTTGGCCTTTGCCCGCAAACGCAATTGAAATGGTTGTGCCTTTTGCGCGTTCACCAAGTAAAATGCATGCTGGATATTTCATATTAATTCGAGAACCCATATTACCATCAATCCACTCCATATGTGCATCTTCATACACAAACGCCCGTTTAGTAACTAAGTTATACACGTTTGTAGACCAGTTTTGAATCGTTGTATAACGGCAATAACCACCCTTTAATACAACAATCTCAACGGTTGCGGCGTGTAGTGAATCATTGGTGTATATCGGTGCTGTACACCCCTCAACATAATCGACATGGGCACCTTCATCGACAATAATCAGCGTTCTTTCAAACTGACCCATTTGATCAGAGTTAATTCTAAAGTAACTTTGAAGTGGTTTAGGTACTCTAACACCTTTAGGTACATAAATAAATGTCCCACCACTCCATACCGCACCATTTAATGCGGCATATTTATTATCATGATAAGGTACAACTGTCCCAAAGTATTGTTTAAACAATTCAGGATATTCTTTTAAGGCTGTATCTGTGTCTAAAAAGACAACGCCTAATGCTTCTAGTTCTTCAATCGTTGAAGAATAAACAACTTCACTTTCAAATTGTGTTGATACACCCGCTAAAAACTTTCTTTCAGCTTCAGGAATACCTAACTTTTCAAATGTCTCTTTAATTTCTTCAGGGACATCATCCCAAGAACGTTCTGGTCGTTCTGAGGCACGAATGAAATAAGTAATATTATCAAAGTTGACCTCGCTTAAGTCCGCACCCCATGTTGGTTGCGGTCTACTTATAAACTCTTGATAACTTTTTAATCTATATTCTAACATCCACTCAGGTTCGTTTTTAAGTCTTGATATTTCTCTTACAACGGCTTCAGATAAGCCTTTCCCGGTATCAATGACGTGTTCAACATCGGTTTTAAAACCAAACTGATAATCACCTATAATACCGTCTATCTTCTTTTTATTTTCGTCCATAGTTAACCTTCCTTTAATCCTTTTTCTAATGCCTTCCATGCCAAAGTTGCGCATTTAACTCTAGCTGGAAAGTTTCTAACACCACTATAGGCCATCATATCACCTTTCAAATATGATGCATCAAACGTTTGATTGGTAATCATTTTAACGTAGTTTTCAATCGTCTTTAGTGCTTCATCTTTTGTGAAACCTTTTAATGTTTCACTCATCACAGATGCACTTGAACAACAAATACTACATCCGCTGCCTATGTGTCTAATATCTTTAATATGATCGCCTTCAACCTTAAGTTGAACGGTCACATCATCACCACATGAAGGGTTATGCATATTAATGAGTAAGTAACTTGAATCACTAACGAGCCCTTTGTTTTGAGGGTTTTTATAGTGTTCCATAATAATTTGTCTATATAAATTTTCTACATTCATTGTTAAAACCTTCTAAAGAAATCTCTAACTTCAATAACGGATGCGATAAATGTATCGGCATCTGCTTTGGTATTATATATATAAAATGACGCTCTTAATGAGGCTTGAATACCAAGCCATTTGGTAATAAGTTGCGCACAATGATGACCCGCCCTTAAGGCGACGCCATTTTTATCAAAAATGGTTGCTGCATCATGCGGATGGACATCATCAATATTAAAGGTGATTAGCCCAATATCATTATCCTCATTATAAACGGTAACACCCTCAATCGTTTCTAATGCCTTCATGGTGTAATTATATAATGATTGGGTGTGATTATGAATTGCTTCAAAGCCAATTTCATTGATAAAATCAACAGCCTTACCTAACCCGATCGCACCGCTAATTATTGGTGTGCCTGCTTCAAAACGAAACGGACCTGTTTTATAACTTGCATTTTCTTTGGTGACATTTTGAACCATTTCTCCACCAAATTCTGTTGGTTCCATTTGATTGAGTAAATGTTCTTTGCCATAAAGGACGCCAATGCCTGTTGGACCCAACATCTTATGACTTGAAAAAGCCAAATAATCACAATCTAAATCTTTAACATCTATTTGCATATGAGGTGCGGCTTGTGCAGCATCAACCACAACTAAAGCGCCAACCTCATGGGCAAGTTTAATGATTTCTTTAATTGGGGTGATATAACCCATCACATTAGAAACATACGTTAAAGATACCACTTTTGTTTTTTTTGATAACACTTTTTTAAACGCTTCTACGGTGAGTCTACCCCTTTGATCTAATTCAACAAACTTTAAAACAGCTTTTGTATGTTTAGAGACTTCTAACCAAGGTAAGAAATTAGAGTGGTGTTCTAATTCTGAGGTGATGATTTCATCACCCGCATTTAAGTTTAGAAAATGGTTGGCAACCATATTCAAACTTTGCGTCGCACCACGGGTAAATATCACTTCATTATGGGTCGCATTAATAAAGTTTGCGACTTTATCACGCGCTTGTTCATAAAGGTCTGTGGCCTCATAAGATAATCCATAAACCCCTCTATGGACATTCACGCCATAATGAGAGTAATAATAATCTATCGTATCGATGACCGCTTTCGGTTTTAAACTTGAAGCGGCCGTATCTAAATACGTCAGATTTTGATTAAATTCATAAATTGGAAATTTGTCTCTGATATTCATAGTCTTTCGTTCACCAATATTTGAAATCTTTCTTTAAGTGGTTCATCGCTAATCGCGTTAATTAACGGTGCTAATAGGCCGTTAATCATTAATACTTCCGCTTCTTTCTTAGATAAACCTCGGCTCATTAGATAATATAAACTAACCTCTTCTAAGCGGCCCACTGTTGCACCATGACCCGCTGTGACATCATGTTCATCAATTAATAAAATTGGATTGACTTCAATGACGGCATCATCTGAGGCGATAATCCCTTTTAAGGATTGATAGGCATCGGATTTAACCATCCCTTGAAGGATTTTCTCAACCCCATTTAAAACCACTCTACCATCACCATTAGCAATCGCGATATTGTGCATTAAACCCGTTGTATGAGGGGCTGCGTGAATGAGTTCAATATCGATCTTTTGATCATTGCCAAATGACGATACCCCAACCGCACGGATATCAACATACGCGTTTTCTTCTAAAAGTTCCGCACGCATTTTCGCTTCTAACTTATTAGAAACAAACCCACCTAACAATTCTAAGTTCGCATCTCTATGCGCTTTAAATGTATGGTGTATTAAACCTTTTTCACTATTTAAATCACTAATGAGTAAGTATGTAACTTTACTATTCGGTTTTGCGGTTAAATTCAAATGATAAGTATGTGCCTTTGTTTCAGTGGAGGTAACCTCTAAAATGATTTTAATTTCAGAAGACTCACCAACGATAATTTCAAGTGATTCATTATTATCGTCTTCAATCGTAATTTTAATCGTTTCTTCAAACTTTGTATTTTTTTGGATATATAATTTGGGCTCTTCATAAGTAATACCTTGAGGTAATTTACCTTTGATTTTATGATTTTTAAGAATAATATCCATCTTATTGTTCCTCAAAATCTATGCCAAGTTCATCTTTTATCCATTCATATCCATTTTCATCAATTTTTTTAACCAATTCTTTTGTGCCTGTTAAGACGATTTTTCCATTAACCATAATATGAACATGGGTTGGATGGATATGATCTAGGATTCTTTGGTAGTGCGTAATTAAAATACAACCAAAATCTGGACCTATCATCGAACTGACGTTTTCACCAACGACTTTTAAAGCATCGATATCTAGCCCTGAATCAATTTCATCTAAAATACCAATTTTAGGCTTTAACATTTTGAGTTGTAAAATCTCATTTCTTTTCTTTTCGCCACCACTAAAGCCTTCATTTAAGTATCTATGTGCCATTTCTTCACTCATCTTTAAATCTTTAATTGTTTTTTCATATTTAGGAATGAATTCATAAATTGGCATTGCTTTACCATCGTTTTTCGCTTTAATCGCGGCACGCATAAACTCACTATTAGTAACCCCAGAAACTTCTGCAGGGTATTGCATCGCTAAAAATAAACCCGCTTTCGCACGTTCATCGACTTCTAATTCTAAAATATTCTCGCCATCTAATAATACTTCACCCTGATCGATTGTATAAGCCGGGTGACCCATAATCGCACTAGCGAGTGTGCTTTTTCCAGTCCCATTAGGACCCATAATCGCGTGGACTTCCCCACTTTTAACTTCCATATTTACCCCATTTAAGATGACTTTATCTTCAACAGAGACATGTAAGTCTTTTATAATTAATGTTGACATTTTTTATTCCTCCTTATAAGCCATAAGTATTATATAATAAATACTTGATAGAATCTAATGATATCACCTATAAACTTTTAAATAAGCTTA
Source organism: uncultured Acholeplasmataceae bacterium (assembly GCA_964387195.1). Taxonomy (GTDB): domain Bacteria; phylum Bacillota_I; class Bacilli_A; order Acholeplasmatales; family UBA5453; genus DUQU01. Next base: position 1,946 of record CAYLVT010000001.1, on the reverse strand, counting down.
TAAATAGGCTTTTTCAAATAAGAAACCGTTTACTTTATAAAAATAAAGCACTTACATTTTAATCTGTGTTTTTCTTAGTTATAATGAAGATAGTTAAGGTAGTACTTTTTTACATAGACCTTGACTGATTGTATTTTTCTCCCAAAAAATACTTAAATACGTTACACCACGTATGTGCGTTGGTTTATAATGCCATCCTTAAACCAGCGCATAAAAAAAGGTGACTCCCTTTTTAAATAACTCACTTTTTTGAGTTTTAATAGACGTCTTTATGATGTTTTTTTTATTTTAAGGGGGGCGCTTTGGTTTTAATCGCTAGGGATACTTATTTATAAAAAGAAAATGGTATTCAATGTTATAATATGGATGGAGTGATTTTATGGAACAAATTAAAAAGAAAAGAATCATGTGGCTTTTAATATTTTTAGCAACAGTCTTACTATATGTATCATCGATGGTTTTAGGTTGGTTATTTATTCCACTAAGTACCGATATTAAGTTAAGTATTGTTTTGGTATTGACCATTATATTTATTGGTGTCTTTTTGTGGTTTAAACCGCGTATTGTTTATTATGCGACTGTTTATCAGTGGTTCCGCTTAAAAGAAGGTCAGGAGCCCACTAAACGTATTAATTTAGATATTTCTACAACGTTGATACAAACATTAGAAGAAAAATCATTTAAAACTATTAAAAATACTGATACATTATCCTTATCTTATCGATATCTTAAATCTCATCAACTCGAAACGAAACGGGGTTCATTAGAGGCGGTTGTTTATATTAAGGATGAAAAAATAACCTTTAATGATCAACAGATTCATCGAATCATCAATCAAATTGAAGAAACTTTAAAAACCGAAAAGAAGCGTTTTTTAAATTACGTCATCATCCAATTTAAAGCGGTCAAAGAAATCACCCCAGATTTAATCAATGAAGCCAATCAAGTTGCTTTTGATAAACATAGCGCCGTTAGAGTGAGTATCATCAATGCGCTTTATCAAAAAGATACCCAAGAGATATATTACTTGCACAATAAAACTTATAGTCCAAACTTCCATTATACGTACGCAATATCATTATTAGAGTCCTTACTGTCATAAAAAAGGCACCTGAAAGTTTAAATGCTTTTAGGTGCTTTTATTTTTAAAGAAAAAAATGCCTTATCGGTGAACAAAAGTTCTTTGATAAGGCATTGATACACTTTACGTTGATTTATTGTTTTTGTGTATTGGTTGTTTTAGTGTTCGCTTTTTTAAATGTCTCTGCTTCTTTTTCTTTTAAATCGGCTTCAACATCCATGTCTTTAATCATTTGTTTGTATTGTTCTGCCTCTGCCTCATCTGCTAAAACATAGTGGCCTTTTTCAATTTCAACTAATGTTGGTTGATTGTCGGCTGTGTAGTTATGCGATTCATGTGGATGATACATAAATCTTTTTCTACGTCTTTCATAGTGAGGGTCTGGTTGAGGAATCGCTGATAATAGTGATCTTGTATAAGGGTGAAGTGGGTGTCTAAAAATAACTTCAGAATCCGCCATTTCAACAATTTTACCAAAATACATCACAGCAATTCTATCACAGAAATACTTCACAACGGATAAGTCATGCGCAATAAATAAAATAGTGAGATCTAAACGTTTTTGAAGATCTTTAAGTAAGTTAATAATTTGAGCTTGAATCGATACGTCAAGTGCACTAATTGGTTCGTCTGCTATTAATAATTCTGGTCTGACTACTAACGCTCTTGCGATACCGATACGTTGTCTTTGTCCGCCTGAAAACTCATGTGGATATCTAAATGCGTGTTCAGGAACCAAACCGACTAAATCGAGTACTTCATAGACTTTTTCGTCAATTTCATGTTCTTTTGTACCAGCGATACGTAAACCTTCTGCAATAATTTCTCTAACGGTCATTCTTGGGTTTAATGATGAAATGGGATC